>DATIUK010000367.1:0-6760 GCA_035466885.1 Casimicrobiaceae bacterium | reverse complement strand
CGTGCCCGCGATTTCGTGGGCACGGAATGGGCACGGCGTGGGCACGGTGCCCAAAAGAAAAGGGGCCTGCTTGCGCAAGCCCCTGAATTCTTTTGTGGAGACGAGGAGGATCGAACTCCCGACCTCCGCATTGCGAACGCGGCGCTCTCCCAGCTGAGCTACGTCCCCATGGGGAGCGGATTATAGCGCAGGGGCGCAGGCAGCGGCAAACGTCGCAGCTTGGGCGTCGATCCGGGGCCCGGTGCCTTCACCGGAGCGCCTGCCTTCCCCCGGCAGACCCACCGCGATCGCCGACCATCGATGTTGTATCGTTGCAGTTTGATCTCTCGTCACCGCATCGGTGGCGCGCCTCCCGTGACCGCCACGCCCCCACCTGTCGTCGCCCTGGTGACGCTTTCCTCCAACGCGCGCGCGGTTGCCTGCGCCATGGCCTTGCTCTGGACCTGGCAGACGCGCGCGTCCATTCAGCAGTTGCTGCGCCTGCTCGACCTGCGGTCGGCGGCGTCCCGGGCGTTCACGCAGGACGACGTCAAGATCGCCCAGCAGGAGTTGCGGCACGCCGGATACCTGGTCGACGAGGGGCGGCGGCAGGGTTACACGCGGCTGCGCGACGATGCGCGAGCGGAGCTCTATCGCGAGTGGCTGGACGGCACGCCGATCGTCCGCCTGCGCGCTGCGCTGCATCAGACCCTGGGACTGGACCTGGGAACGCGGACCTACGGCTGGCCGCTATGGGATGCGGCGGCGACCGTGGCCTTTCTGCGCCTGGAGCTGCTGACCGGGATCGAGGCCTCGGCGGTGGACGAACTGCACAGGCGGATCGCCGGCGTTCACCCTTGGCCGGAGCTGATGGCCGCGGCGTTCATGGAGGCTTTCGATCCCGCGGTGTTCGAGCGCCTGCCGCCGGCACTGCGCTGGGATCTGGCCTACGCCGCCGCGTTCGGCGTCTGCGCGCAGTGGCGCGTGGATGGACTGCCGGTCTGCGACTGGGCGCTGGCGAAGACGGAATCGGAATCCGGGCGCGCTGCGATGCCGGTTCACCTGCGACTGCAACTGGCCGAACTGCTGCTGCATCGCGGCGAAGTGGCGCGCGTGGAAGCGCTGCTGGCAGGCGAGCACAGCGGCGCCGCGGACGCCTTGCGGGCCGCCGTGCTGGTCCACGCTGGACGCTGGGCCGAAGCGCAGACGGCGTTCGAAGGGGCGATCAAGAGGCGACAGGGCGAGGTGGCGGCGCGCAAGCGGGTCTTGCCCGAAACCGTGGCGTGGATGTACCCGCTTTGCCTGCTCGCGCAACACACTTCGAAGCACCTGGAGCTGGCACGCAAGTTCTGCCTCGGCGAATCCGGTTCGCGCAAGCCATCGAGCTGGGATGCCTGGGGCGGGTGGGTGCACGCGATTTCGGTCCGGCTGGGCGACGTCGCGATCGAGCGTGGCGCGCTGAAGCTGCACTCGCACACCACCGCATACCTGGACCGAGCCGATTTCTGGCGCTGCCTGCTGCTGGCGTGGCTGGGTGCCGAAGCGTCGGGCAAGTCGGGGAGCGACCAGTCGTCCTCGGATCGCGCCCTCATCGTCGGCGGCCTGCGCCGACGACTGCAGGCCTGCGGCTTCGCCTGGCTCGACGGGCAGCTCGCGGCGGCCGAAGCGGTGCTGGCCGGCGGCGAGTCGCCGCCGCACTTCTTCATCGGCGGCCGGCAGGAGGCGTGGCGCGAGGTGCTGTCGCTGCTGCAGACATTGGGCGACGAGGTGGCGGGGGCGAAGGACGAGCGCGCGACGCGTCTCGTCTGGTCGATCGAGCTCGATCGGGGAGGTCGCATCGAGGTGATCGAGCCGATGGAGCAGAAGCGCGGTACCCGCGGCTGGACCAGGCCGAAGTCGGTGCCGCTGGCGCGGCTGGCCGGCAACGCGAAGCTCGATCCCTGGGACGCGAAGGTGATGCAGGCGGTGCGCCAGGACCGTCGCTACACCCGTCGCTACACGCTCGATCGTGCAGCCGCGATCAGCGCGCTGATCGGGCACCCCGCGGTCGTGCTGGCCGAGGCACCGGAGACCACCGTCGATGTGATCGAAGGCATGCCGGAACTCGAGGTCGCGCGCGAGGGCGATCGCTTCGTCATGCGCGTCACGCCGGCGGTGCGCCCGAAGGCCGCCGGAGACGCCCACGCGTACTTCGTCGACGCCGACGAGCAGCGCGAACACGAGGCGCTGCGCGAGATCACCGTGCTTCGCGATTCGCCGCAGCGCATCCGAGTCATTCGCCTGACCCCGGCCCAGCGGCGCGCGGCCCAACTCATGTCGGGGGGTCTCGCCGTCCCCGCCGCTGGCGCAGTCGAGCTGCAGCAGGCGCTGCAGACGCTGGCCGGACACTTCCAGGTGCAGTCCGACCACGCCGAGGCTGCGCGCGAAGTGTCCGCCGAGTCCCGGCTGCGCGCGGAGTTGGCGCCCGTCGGCGAGCGGTTGCTGCTGCGGCTGGTCGTGGCGCCACTGGGGCCGGACGGTCCGCGGCTGCGTCCCGGCGCCGGCCGGGCCCGGGTGATGGCGGCAGTGAAGGGCGAATCCGTCGGCGCGATGCGCGATCTGGCGATCGAGGCGGCGCATCTCGATGCGGTGCTGGCCGCGCTGCCGTTCCTCGAGCCACCGGGCAAGCGCGACCTCGTCTGCGAGTGGGTGGTCGACGATCCCGAAGAGGCGCTCGGCATGGTCGAGCTGCTGCCGACCCTGGCCGCGGTCACCGCCGTCGACTGGCCGCGCGGACAGGCGGTGCGCGTGGTCACCATCGATGCCGCACGGCTGTCGGTGCAAGTTCGTACCGAGCGCGACTGGTTCCGGCTGCAGGGGCGCGCCGATCTCGACGAGGGTCGCGTCATGGCGCTTGCCGAGCTCTTGGAGACCGCGGGCGGCCGTCGCTTCGTGCCGATGGGCAAGGGGGTCTACGCGACCCTGACCCGCGACCTGCGGCAGCGCCTCGCGGAGTTGGCGGCCGTCGCCGAGCCGGGGCGGGGCGGCGACCTGCGGGTTCCGCAGCTCGCGGGGGCGTGGCTCGACAAAGTCCTGGAGGGCGTGCCCGCCGAGACCGACGCCGGCTTTCGAGGGCGCGTCGCGCGACTGCGGGCGGCGCAGGAGGCGCAGCCGGCGCTGCCGCCCGGCTTGCAGGTCGAATTGCGGCCGTACCAGGAAGACGGCTATGCCTGGGCGATGCGGTTGGCGCAGGCGGGTTTCGGCGCCTGCCTCGCCGACGACATGGGCCTGGGCAAGACCGTCCAGGCGCTGGCCGTCCTTGTTGCTCGCGGCGGCGACGGTCCCGCGCTGGTCGTCGCGCCGACGTCGGTGTGCGGCAACTGGCTGGCCGAGGCGCAGCGCTTTGCGCCGACGCTGAATCCGGTCGTCTACGGCGAGGGCGATCGCGCCGGATCGATCGCCGCCGCCGGGCCCCGCGACCTCCTGATCGTTTCCTGGACGCTGCTGCAGCAGGCACAGGAGCGCTTTGTCGCGCGGCGGTGGCACACGGTGGTCGCCGACGAGGCGCAGGCGGTCAAGAATGCCGCGGCCAAGCGCGCGCTCGCGCTGTTCGAGCTCGAAGCCGATTTCTGCCTGGCGCTGTCGGGCACGCCGGTCGAGAATCGCCTGGCCGAGTTGTGGTCGATCATGCGCTACTGCAACCCGGGGCTGCTGGGAACGCTGTCGCGCTTCAACGAGCGCTTCGCCGCGCCGATCGAGCGCACGCGCGATCGCGACGCACAGCGCATGCTGCGCCGGTTGATCGCGCCATTCGTGCTGCGACGGACCAAGGCGGAGGTCCTGCAGGAGTTGCCGCCGCGCACCGAACTGACGGTGGCGGTGGTGCCGGACGCGGCCGAGGCGGCGCACTACGAGGCCTTGCGCCGTCAGGCCGTGGCGGTCGCCCAGAGCGCGGTCGGCGAGCGTGGCGGCCAGGCGCAGCTCAACATCCTGGCACAGCTCACCCGCCTGCGCCGCGCAGCCTGCGACCCCCGGCTGGTCAGCCCGGAACTCGGCATCGCCGGGGCCAAGCTGCGCGTGTTCGCGGAGCTTGCAACGGAACTCGTCGCCAACGGGCACAAGGCGCTGGTCTTCAGCCAGTTCGTCGACTTCCTCACCCTGCTGCGAGCGCCGCTGGACGAAGCCGGCATCGGCTACCAGTACCTCGACGGCTCGACGCCGGCGGCCGAGCGCACGCGGCGGGTCGCCGCGTTCCAGGCGGGGGAGAGCAGCCTGTTCCTGATCAGCCTCAAGGCGGGTGGCTACGGGCTCAATCTCACGGCGGCCGACTACGTCGTCATCACCGACCCCTGGTGGAACCCTGCGGCCGAGGATCAGGCCATGGGGCGGGCGCATCGCATCGGCCAGCTGCGGCCGGTCACCGTCTACCGGCTGGTGGCCAAGGGCACGCTCGAGGAACGGATCATCGATCTGCACCACGACAAGCGCGCACTGGCCGAAGGCGTGCTCGCCGACGGCGGCGAGGGCACGACGGTGCCGACCACCGACGAGCTCATCGCGCTGCTGCGCGGCGATTGAGGCGGCCGTCCGCGGCCGGGAGCCTGCGGCGTGAGCAGCCGCGTCGCTCCCGCCGTGCTAAATTCACCGCTCACGTCGAGGAGCAAGCGCATCATGGGCAAGCAGGCCATTCACAGCAAGCACGCGCCGGCGGCGCTCGGGCCGTATTCGCAGGCCATCCGCGCCGGCAACACCGTCTACCTGTCCGGCCAGATCGGGCTCGACCCGGCGACCGGCAACCTGGTCGAGGGCATCGACGCGCAGGCCCGCCAGGTGTTCAAGAACCTGCGCGCCGTCGCCCAGGCGTCCGGCGGCGAGCTCGACGACGTCGTGAAGCTCACGCTGCTGCTCGCCGACCTCGGTGATTTCGTCACCGTCAACGAGATCATGGCCGGCTTCTTCAGCGCGCCGTATCCGGCCCGCGCCACCTACCAGGTCGCGGCGCTGCCCAAGGCCGCGCGGATCGAGGTCGAGGCGGTGCTCGTCCTCGGCGCGGAACCCACGGTGGCCGCGGGCGCGGGAGCCTAAGGCCGCGCGGTGGCGAGAAGGAAGGCCGCTGCCGGCGACAAGGCGGACAAGCCGAGTCGCGGCCTCGCCGATCAGCTCGTCAAGCTCGGCATCGCGCGCGACCAGGACCTGGCACTCCACCTGCCGCTGCGCTACGAGGACCACACCCGCCTCGTGCCGCTGGCCGCCCTCGCGCCGGGGCTGACCGCGCAGGCCGAGGGCACCGTGCGCAACACCGACGTGCAGTTCCGGCCGCGGCGGCAACTCGTCTGCCTGCTCGAGGACGGCGCCGACGAGCGCGAAGGCCGCGCGCAGCTCGTGCTGCGGTTCTTCCACTTCTATCCCAGCCAGCAGAAGGCGCTCCAGCCCGGGACCCGCGTGCGGGTCTTCGGCGAGGTCCGCGAAGGGCACTTCGGGCGCGAGATCGTCCATCCGCAGTTCAAGGTCGTCGTGCCTGGCATGCCGCTGCCCGACGCGCTGACCCCGGTCTACCCGACGACCGCGGGACTATCCCAGGAGACGCTGCGCCGGGTGATTGCGCGCACGCTGGCGGGCGATCCGGCGCTCACCGCCGAGTCGCTCCCCGAGGACGTCGTCCGTCGGCGCCACCTGTGGAAGTTCGGCGATGCACTCGCCTTCCTGCACGCGCCGCCCCCGCGGCTCAACCGGATGACGCAGCACGCGCTCGACGAGCGGACGCACCCGGCGTGGCAGCGCCTCAAGTTCGACGAGCTCGTCGCGCAGCAGCTCTCGCTCAAGGCGCACCGGCGCGCGCGCGCGGCGCGCCACGCGCCGGTGCTGACCGGCAACGGCGAGCTGACCGGCGCGCTGCTCGCGCGCATTCCGTTCAGGCTCACCCGTGCCCAGCAGCACGTCTGGCGCGAGATCAGCCACGACTTGAAGCGCGCGATGCCGATGCAGCGGTTGCTGCAGGGTGACGTCGGCAGCGGCAAGACGATCGTCGCCGCGCTGGCGGCGCTGCAGGCGATCGAGAGCGGACGGCAGGTCGCGCTGATGGCGCCGACCGAAATCCTCGCCGAGCAGCACTATCGCAAGCTCGCCCAGTGGCTCGACGGCAGCGGCGTGCGGGTCGCGTGGCTGTCCGGCGGCATGGGGGCGAAGGCGCGGCGCGAGTCGCTGGCGGCGATAGCCAGCGGCGAAGCTGCGTTCGCGATCGGCACCCACGCGCTGTTCGAGGACGAGGTCGAGGTGCCACGGCTCGGGCTCGCGATCGTCGACGAGCAGCACCGCTTCGGCGTGGCGCAGCGGCTGAAGCTCCGCGGCAAGGCGCTGGGCGAGGCGCACCAGCTGATGATGAGTGCGACGCCGATTCCGCGCACGCTGGCGATGACGTTCTACGCCGACCTCGACGTCTCGGTGCTGGACGAGCTGCCGCCGGGGCGGACGCCGGTGGCCACGCGCCTCGTCAACAACAAGCGGCGCCCCGAGATCGTCGATCGCATCCGCCGTGGCTGCGCCGAGGGCCGGCAGGCGTACTGGGTCTGCCCGCTGATCGAGGAGTCGGAAAAGCTCGAGCTGCAGACCGCGGTGGCGCTGCACCAGGAGCTCACCGCGGCGCTGCCCGAGTTGCGGGTGGGGCTGCTGCACGGCCGGATGAAGGCCGACGACAAGGCGGCGGTGATGGCGGACTTCGCGGCCGGCGGGACGAAGCTGCTGGTGGCGACGACGGTGATCGAGGTCGGCGTCGATGTGCCCAACGCGTCGCTGATGGTGATCG
>DATIUK010000366.1:0-5358 GCA_035466885.1 Casimicrobiaceae bacterium | reverse complement strand
GGGATGCACGGCGTTGGGTGCGGGGAGAGCCGACGGCGGTCGACTCCCTTTCCCCGCCACGCGGGGAGAGGGTTGGGGCGAGGGGCGAGGGCAATGAACGCAAGCGCGACGACGATCGTCTACCTGCACGGCTTTCGCTCGTCGCCGGCCAGCGCCAAGGCGCAGCTCTTCGTGCGGGCCGTCGCGGCGCTGTCGCCGCCGATCCGGCCCCGCCTCTTCGTTCCCGCGCTCACCACGGCACCCGCTGCCGCGGTCGCGTCGGTCGCCGCGTGGATCGAGCGCGAAGTCGGCGCCCGCGTTCCCGCGGCGCTGACCCTCGTCGGCAGCTCGCTGGGCGGCTACTACGCGACGGTGTTGGCCGAGCGCTTCGGCGCACGCGCGGCGCTCATCAACCCTGCGGTTCGTCCCTACGACGACCTGCGTCGTTACGTCGGTGTCCAGGAGAACCTCTACACGGGCGAGCGCTTCGAAGTCACCGAGGCGCACTTCGCCGAGCTCGCGGCGATGCGCGTCGCGCGGATCACGCGGCCCGGGCGTTACTTCCTGCTGCAGCGTAGCGGCGACGAAGTCCTCGACTGGCGCGAGGCGGTGGCGTTCTACGCCGGGGCGGCGCAGTACGTCGCCGGCGGCGGCGACCACGGCTGGATCGACTTCGGCGCCGAGATCCCGACGGTGCTGCGCTTTGCCGGCGTGCCGCTGTCGACCCTGTAGGCGCCCGGCCCGCGACCCGGCGGTTGCGGCAAATTGTCGCAGGGCGGAGGTCCAAGTTCAACGCGATGCAGCGTGATCGGAGTCGCGGCGCAGCATAGAATCGCACCATGGCGGGCGGGGCGCAATTCGACGTGGCGGTGATCGGCGGCGGACTCGTCGGCGGCGCGATCGCGTTCGGCCTGCGCAAGCTCGGCGCCAGACTGCTGGTCGTCGACGAAGGCGACCGGGCGCTGCGCGCGGCACGCGGCAACTTCGGCCTCGTCTGGGTCCAGGGCAAGGGCGCGGGATTTCCCCGCTACGGCGCGTGGACGCAACGCTCGCGTCGCGAGTGGCCGCGCTTCGCCGCCGAGCTGTTCGACGCTTCCGGGATCGACGTCGCGCTGTCGCAGCGCGGCGGCATTCACGTCTGCCTCGATGCGGCCGAACTTCGCCGTCGCGCCGACGCGCTCGCGGCCCTCGTCGCGCAGCCGGGCTTCGAAGCCTACGGCTACGAGGTGCTGGACCGCGCCGCGCTCGCGCGGCACCTGCCGGGTCTCGGGGCCGACGTCGCCGGCGGCACCTGGTGCCCCCTCGACGGGCATTGCAACCCGCTGGCGCTGCTCTACGCGCTGCACACGGCGCTCGCCCGCGCCGGTTGCGCCTTCCGGCCGGGTGCGCCGGTGATCCGGATCAGCGCCCGTTCCGATCGCTTCGACCTCACGACCGCGGCGGGATTGCTGTCGGCCGAGCGCGTGGTGCTGGCCGCAGGGCTCGGCAACCTGAAACTCGCGCCGATGGTCGGCCTGACGGCGCCGCTGCGCCCGCAAAAAGGGCAGGTGCTGGTGCTGGAACGGATGCGGCCGTTCCTGCCGTTGCCGCTGTCGACGCTGCGGCAGACCGACGACGGCACGGTCCTCGTCGGCGATTCGCAGGAAGAAGGCGGGTTCGACGAGGGCCTCGGCACGTCGGTGCTCGCGGCCATCGCGGCACGTGCGGTCCGCGCGTTTCCGGCGCTCAAGTCGGCGCACGTCAACCGCGCCTGGGCGGCGCTGCGGGTGATGAGCCCCGACAGCTTCCCGATCTACGAGCAGTCGCCGACCCATTCCGGTGCCTTCATCGCGAACTGCCACAGCGGCGTCACCCTCGCCGCCGTGCACGCCCAGGTGCTGGCGCCGGCCATCGCGGCCGGATCGCTGCCACCGTCGCTGACACCTTTTTCCTCCCGGAGATTCGATGTTCCGCAGGCTGCCTGAAGAAGTGCTGAAGCCCGTGCCAGCCGTCAGGATCCTCATCGACGGCAGGCCGTTCGTCGCCCGCGCAGGCGACAGCGTGGCGGCGGCGATGCTGGCCTCGGGGCGCGCCGCGTGCCGCACGACGGCGGTGACCGGCAGCCCGCGCGGACCGTTCTGCCTAATGGGCGCCTGCTTCGACTGCCTGGTCGTCATCGACGGCCGGGCGAGTCAGCAGGGTTGCCTCGTCACCGTCGCCGAGGGCATGGAGGTGGAGACACAGAAGGGCGCGCGCGATTCGGGCCTGAGGCTCTCGAAGTGACGGCGCGCTACGATCTCGCGGTCGTCGGAGCCGGGCCGGCGGGCCTCGCTGCCGCGGCGCTCGCACCGGGCTACGGGATCGCCACCGTGCTGTTCGACGAGCAGCACCTGCCCGGCGGGCAGATCTACCGCGGCGTGCCGGCGAGTCCGTTCGTGCAGGGGAGCGCGGTCGTCGACGACTACGCGGCGGGCACTGCGCTGATCGAGCGCTTCCGGCGATCCGGCGCGACCCACGTCGCCGGGGCCACGGTCGCCGGCGTGGCCAAGACCGAGGCGGGCGACTGGGAGCTCACCGTCGCGCTGGGCGCGGAGGCGGCGCGGCGGATCGAGATCGTCCGCGCCGACGCGGTGATTCTCGCGACCGGGGCGCAGGAGCGTCCGTTTCCGATCCCCGGCTGGACGCTGCCCGGAGTGATGACCGTGGGCGCGGCGCAGGTGCTGCTCAAGACCTCGGGCCTCGTGCCGGAGGGGCGGCTCGTGCTCGCGGGGTCCGGCCCGCTGCTATGGCTGCTGGCGACCCAGTACCTCAGGGTCGGCCTGGTCGCGGACCTCCTGCTCGATACCACGCCCAAGGGCCGCTATGCGGAAGCGGCGACGCACGCGTTGAGCTTCCTCACCTCCGACTACTTCATGCGCGGCCTGCGGCTGCTGCGCGAGGTGAAGGCGCGGCTCCGGGTCGTCGAGCACGTGACCGCGCTGGCCGCGGAGGGCGACGGCCGGCTCGCGTCGGTGCGCTACGAGAAGGACGGGACGACGCAGACCGTCGCCGCCGACGCGCTGCTGCTGCACCACGGCGTCGTGCCCAGCGTGAATCTCGCGGTCGCCGCCGGCTGCGCGCTGCGCTGGAACGAGATCCAGGCCTCGTGGGAGCCGGTGGTCGACGACTGGGGCGGCAGCACGGTGCCGAACCTGTTCATCGCCGGCGACGGCGCCGGCGTCTCCGGCAGCGACTCCGCGGCGGCGAGCGGCCAGCTCGCCGCGCTGGCGATCGCCAATGCGCTCGGCCGCATCGACGCAAAGGCGCGCGATCTCGCGGCGGCCGAGCCGCGCAAGGACCTGATGCTCGCACTGCGGGGCCGCCGGTTCTTCGACACGCTGTACCGGCCGGCCGATGCGTTCCGGCTGCCGAAGGGCGACACCATCGTCTGCCGCTGCGAGGAGGTGACCGCGCAGGCCCTCGTCGCCGCCGTTGCCGCCGGGTGCACCGGGCCGAACCAGGCCAAGGCGTACGTCCGCTGCGGGATGGGCCCCTGTCAGGGGCGGTTCTGCGGCCTGACGGTGACCGAGATCATCGCCCGCGAACGCAAGCTGCCGCCGGCGACGATCGGCCACTTCCGGCAGCGCTTCCCGGTCAAGCCGCTGACGCTGGGCGAGCTCGCGGCGATGCCGACGACCGACGACGCGCTGCGCGCCGTGGACCGCGCCGAGTAGCGATCGCCGCCCCGGACCGCCCCCGCGGCCGCGCGCGGGATCGGCACTATACTCTGCGGATGGCCAAGCCCACCCTCGCCGACAAGCTCGTCGTCGCGATCTCGTCGCGCGCGCTGTTCGACCTCGCGGAGAGCCACCACATCTACACCGAGGCCGGCGTCGCCGCCTACCATCGCTACCAGGTCGAGCACGAGAACGAGATCCTGGCGCCCGGCCCCGCGTTCGCGCTGGTCAAGAAGCTGCTGGCCGTCAACCGTGCCGACAAGCAGTACGTCGAGGTGATCCTGCTGTCGCGCAACAGCGCCGACACGGGCCTGCGGGTGTTCAATGCCATCAAGCACTACGGCCTCAACATCACCCGGGCCGCGTTCACCAAGGGCGAGCCGACCTCGCGCTACGTCCCCGCGTTCGGCGCCCACCTCTTCCTCTCCGCCGACGTGGGCGACGTCCGGCGCGCGCTCGACGAAGGCTACGCGGCGGCGACGATCTTCCCCAGCGCGGTCGGCGGCAGCGAGGCGGGCGAGCTCAGGATCGCCTTCGACGGCGACGCGGTTCTCTTCTCCGACGAAGCCGAGCGCGTCTACCAGGAAAGCGGATTGGCCGAGTTCGCGCGCAGCGAGACCGAAGCGGCGCTGCGGCCGCTCTCCGGCGGGCCGTTCAAGGATTTCCTCGCCGGACTGCACCGGATCCAGGCCGACTTCCCCGAGGACCAGAGCCCGATCCGCACGGCGCTGGTGACCGCGCGCAGCGCGCCGGCGCACGAGCGGGTGATCCGCACGCTGCGGGCCTGGAACATCCGCATCGACGAGGCGCTGTTCCTGGGCGGGCTCGACAAGGGCGAGTTCCTGCGCGCGTTCGGCGCCGACATCTTCTTCGACGACCAGCGCACCCACGTCGAGTCGGCGGCGAAGCACGTGGCCGCCGGCCACGTGCCGCACGGCGTGTCGAACGAGCGCTGAAGGCGCGGGCGCGACCGCGCCCGGCGGACGGAATTCTGCTGCGCGGTCAATCCAGCGTGAAGTCGATCACGTCGTGATCGGCGTCGCTCTCGACGAAGCGATACCCGATGCGCGAGCCGTAGCGCTGGAGCAGCTCTTCCATCAGCACGATCGGGTGCGCTCCGCCGATGTAGCGGAACGTGCCTCCCGACGGGAGCTTTTCCAGCGCCTCGCAGACGAGGTCGTGGCGCAGGTGCTCGGAGAGGCTGCGCGCGTCCAGCGTTTGCTGCGGCGCGTCGCCCTTGGCGGCTGATCGTGAGTTGTCCATGTCGAATCAAGCGGTTGCTGCCGGGCCGGCAGACGTCGCCAGTGTTGCATCCTGTTCAGACGGGCGCCTTGCGCGAGATCAAACGATCGCCGGCCAGGCTTCCCGGTCTGTCCCCCCAGCGAGGGGGGGCGATGCGGTCGGTCAGTGCTTGCCGACGATGACGTCGCTGGCCTTGATGATCGCCGACGCCGGGTCCCCGACCTTGAGCCCGAGTTCGTCCACGGCTTCGTTGGTGATCGACGCCGTGATCACGGCGCCACCGGCGATCTCGATCCGGATATGGGACGTCGTCGCGCCGCGCTTGACGTCGACGACCTTGCCGGCCAGGACATTGCGGGCAGAGAGTTTCATGGCTTCTCGCTAGGGTAGGTTGGGGGCGGCGAAACCTTGCTTCGCCAGCATCCGCTGTCCTTGCTCGGAC
>DATIUK010000365.1:0-4301 GCA_035466885.1 Casimicrobiaceae bacterium | reverse complement strand
GCATCACCCGCCGCACGCCAGCGGGCATCGAGCTGCGCGTGCACCCGACCCTGATACCCGCCCGGCGGCTGATCGCCAACGTCGAGGGTGTGATGAACGCGGTGCTGGTCAAGGGCGACGCGGTGGGCGCAACGCTGTACTACGGCGCGGGCGCCGGCGCCGAGCCGACGGCGAGCGCGGTGATCGCCGACCTTGTCGACGTCACGCGCATGCACACCGCCGACCCCGAGCACCGGGTGCCGCACCTCGCGTTCCAGCCGGACCAGCTCTCCGACCTCCCGTTCCTGCAGATGGGCGAGGTCGAGACCAGCTACTACCTGCGGATGCGCGTCGACGACCGCCCCGGCGTGCTCGCCGACATCACGCGCATCCTCGCCGACCGCGACATCTCGATCGACGCGATGATCCAGAAGGAGCCCTCCGAGAACGAGGCGCAGACGGACATCATCCTGCTCACCCACCTCACCATCGAGAAGAACGTCGTCGCCGCGATCGCCGCGATCGAGGCGCTGCCGACGGTCGCGGGTTCGGTGGTCCGGATCCGCCTCGAGGAACTCAACTGAAGCCCGCCATGCGCTACATCAGCACCCGCGGCGCCTGGCGCGACGCGCCGCTGCCGTTCACGTCGATCCTGCTCGAGGGCCTGGCGCCCGACGGCGGGCTCGCCGTTCCGGAGTCCTGCCCGCGGTTCACGCAGGCCGAGATCGAGGCGCTGCGCGGGCAGCCTTACAACCGGCTTGCGCACGCCGTGCTGTCGCGGTTCGTCACCGACGTCGAAGCCGCCGACCTGGCGGCGATCATCGACCGCAGCTACACGGCGGCGACATTCGGCAGCGACGAGCTCACGCCGGTGACGACGCTCTTGCCGGGAATGCACCTGCTGCACGTGTCGAACGGCCCGACGCTCGCGTTCAAGGACATCGCGCTGCAGCTCCTCGGCAACCTGTTCGAGCACGTGCTGGCGAAGGACGGCAGCCACCTCAACATCCTCGGCGCGACCTCGGGCGACACCGGCAGCTCGGCCGAGTGGGCGATGCGCGGCAAGCGCGGCATCCGCGTGTTCATGCTGTCGCCGTTCGGGCGGATGAGCCCGTTCCAGCAGGCACAGATGTACTCGCTGACCGATCCGAACATCCACAACATCGCGATCGAGGGCGTGTTCGACGAATGCCAGGACATCGTCAAGGCGGTGAGCGCCGACGCCGCGTTCAAGCGGCAGTGGCGCATCGGCGCGGTCAACTCGATCAACTGGGCGCGGATCGCCGCGCAGATCGTCTACTATTTCAGGGGCTACTACGCCGTGACGCGCGGCGGGCGCGAGCCGGTCGACTTCGCGGTGCCCTCCGGCAACTTCGGCAACATCCTGGCCGGCCACGTCGCCAAGTCGATGGGCCTGCCGATCCGCCGCCTGATCCTCGCCACCAACGAGAACGACGTGCTCGACGAGTTCTTCCGCACCGGGCACTACCGCCCGCGGCGGACCGGCGAGACCCACGCGACGTCGAGCCCTTCGATGGACATCTCCAAGGCGTCGAACTTCGAGCGCTACATCTTCGACGTCGTCGGCCGCGACCCGGTTGCCGTTCGCGATCTGTGGCTCAGGATCGAGCACGACGGCGGCTTCGACCTCGCGGCGACGCCGTACTGGGCGATGGTGCAGGCGTCGGGCTTCGTCTCCGGCAGCAGCACCCACGCCGACCGGATCCACACCATCCGCGACATCCACGGCCGCACCGGCGTGACGCTGGACCCGCACACGGCCGACGGCGTCAAGGTCGCGCGCGAGGTCGTCGACCCCGACGTGCCGCTGGTCTGCGTCGAGACGGCGCTGCCGGCCAAGTTTGGGGCGACGATCCGCGAGGCGCTCGGGCACGATCCGGAGCGTCCCGCGGTGTACGCCGACCTCGAGTCGCGGCCGCAGCACTCGACCTTGCTGCCGCCCGACGTCGGGCGCGTCAAGGACTACATCGTCGCGCACGCGGGCTGAGAAGGTGTGAACGAATCCCCCATGACCGCTCATCCCGCCCAAACGGCCCCATTCTGCGTTGCAGATGCTCGCCGTAGCTGGGGCTACGGCTGCGCTTTGTGCCTTGTTTGGGGCCGTGTGGGCGGTCTGCTCGGCCACATGGGATTCATTTACACCTTCTGAGGCGGCTCCCGCGCGGGCCCCGCCCGCCGGGTACGCGCTTCGCTCCGACCACGCCGATGTCGAGAACCGCCCTGGCCGACCTCGCGCGCAACGTCGTCGCCGGCGCGCGGCTCGCCTTCTTCCTGCCGGTCGCGCGGCTCGACTTCCGCATCGGCACGGGCAGCCTCGTCGCGCTGGCGCTGCTGTCGGCGCTGCTCGACATCGGCGTCGACTTCGCCCGCCAGGGCGGCGACGGCGTGTTCTCGTGGCAGGGCGTCTCCGGCGAGACGTATGCGGCGGCGGCGCTGCTCTTCGTCTCCGCGCTGCTGTCGCTCGCGCTGCGGCAGCGCGCGCTGGCGCTGGCGCTGCCGACGCTGATCTTCGCCGCCTATCCGGCGGTCCAGTGCGTGCGGCTCGCCCTGCTGGCGGCCGGGCGCTGGACCGACGGCGGCGGCGTCCTCGCCGACTGGCAGGACGACGTGCTGCTCGCGTGGACGGCGGCGATCTTCGTGCGCGCTGCGGCGGTCGCGCTGGTGCCGGCACGGTCGCGGCGCTGGCCGCGCGCGGCACTCGTCGCGCTGGCGCTGCTGCTGCCGCTGTGGTTCGGGTCGACGTTCGCGCCCGATGCGCCCTGGTGGCGGCCGGCAGGCACGGATGCAGACTCCGGCCAGGGGTACCCGAACCCGGCGGCCGAGCCGGTGATCGAGGCGCAGCGGGTGCTGCTCGACGAGGCGTTGTCGGGGCTCGCCGACGCTCGCCCCGGGGTGACGGACCTCTACTTCATCGGGTTCGCCGCCGGCGAGTCCGACGCAATGCGCAGCGATGTCCTCTCGGCGATCGAGGTGATGGACGAGCGCTGGGCGACCGACGGCCGCTCGGTCGCTTTCATCAACCATCGCGCCAGCATCCTCGAACAGCCGATGGCGACGGTGTCCAATCTGCGCGACGCGCTGGCCGAGCTGCAGCAGGTGATCGACATCGATGAGGACGTCGTCATGCTCTACGTCGCCGGCATGGGCGCGCCCGGCGGCGGAATCGAAGTGGCGCTGCCGCCGTTCGAACTCGTGCCCCTCACGCCCGTCGGCGTGCGGCGCCTGCTCGACGATGCCGGCATCCGCTGGCGCATCGTCGTGGTGACGTCCTGCTACTCGGGAGCGTGGCTGGAGGCGTTCGCCGGGGACACGACGCTCGTGATCACGGCGACCGACGCGACCGGCGCCGGCGCGGGCTGCGCGCTCTCAGAAGACGGGACCGCGTTCGGCAGCGCGTTGTTCGGCCACGGCATGACCGATGCCGACACCGTGGAAGGCGCGTTCGAGTTGGCGCGAGGCCGCATCGCCGAGCGCGCGCAAGGGGCGTCTGCGGGACTGCCGCAGATCGCCGTCGGCCAGGCGATGGCCGGCAAGTTGCGCGAGCTCGAGCGCGGGCGCGCGGCGCGGCGCGCAAGCCGCAGCGTGTGACCGGTGCCTCCCGTCGCACGTTAAACTCGCGTCCGTGGCTGCCTCCGTCGACGTCCGCAACCTCCAGCATTCCTACGGCGCGCACCGCGTCGTGCGCGACCTGTCGTTCGCGCTGGAGCAGGGGGCGATCGGCTGCCTGCTCGGCCCTTCCGGCTGCGGCAAGACGACGGTGCTGCGCTGCCTCGCCGGGTTCGAGCCGGTGCAGGGCGGCCGCATCGCGCTATCGGGACAAGTCGTCTCGGCACCGGATCGCATCGTGCCGCCGGAGGCACGGCGCGTCGGCATGGTGTTCCAGGACTATGCGCTGTTCCCGCACCTCTCCGTCGCCGCGAACGTCGGCTTCGCGTTCGGCCGGCGCCCGTCAGGGGAACAACAAGAGCGCGTGCAGGCGATGCTCGACCTCGTCGGCCTCGGCAGCGCCGCCGGGACGTTCCCGCACGAGCTCTCCGGCGGCCAGCAACAGCGCGTCGCGCTCGCCCGCGCGCTGGCACCGGAGCCCGACCTGCTGCTGCTCGACGAACCGTTCTCCAACCTCGACATCGACCTGCGCGAGCGGCTGTCGATCGAGGTGCGCTCGATCATCAAGGCCACGGGAACCACCGCGATCCTCGTGACGCACGACCAGCACGAGGCGTTCGCGATCGCCGACCAGATCGGGATCATGAACGAGGGCCGGATCGAGCAGTGGGACACAGCCTACGATCTGTATCACC
>DATIUK010000364.1:0-3977 GCA_035466885.1 Casimicrobiaceae bacterium | reverse complement strand
TCGAGCAGGGCGTCGACCGGACCCACGTCGCCGTCGAAGACCGCGAGCTTGCCGGCGCGCCGCGCCGCGTCGAGCACCGCGGCGGCACCCTCGGGCCAGCGCACGTCGGTCCTCACCGCGTCGAAGCTCGCGACCCGGTCGAGCGGCAGCCAGGCGGGATCGGCACCCAGACGCGGGTCGTTGTAGGTGCACAGCAGCCGCTCGCCGTCGTCGGCGATCAGGATCGCGGCACTCGGCGACGCACAGCCGGGCACGCGGCGGACGGCGTCGACATCGACGCCTTCGCGCACGAGATCGGCCAGGATCCGGTCGCCCATCGCGTCGTCGCCGAGGCGACCCCAATAGTGGGCCGTGCCGCCCAGCCGGGCCACCGCGACGCTGGCGTTGGCCGCCATACCGCCGCCGCATTCGGTAAAGCTGCTGGCGAGGACCTTGGTGGGCTTGGCCGGGATCGCCGGCACGCGGTAGATCGCGTCCAGCGCGGACATGCCGAGGAGAAGGATGCGGGGCATGGGTAACGGAGCGATGGCGCAGGGCCGGCGGCCCGGTCGAATTGTATTCGGTGCCCGTCCGCCCGTCACCGTCGGTTCCACGTGAAACAGGCCCTAGAATGTCGCCTGCCGCTCGTCGACTCGTCGCCCCGATGCCCTCGTTGCCAGTTATCGGACCGCCACCGTGAAGCGCCGCCCAGGCGCAGGGCGCGTCGTCGGTCACCCGGCGGCGACCCCGACCGCAACGACGGGCCGCCGAGCCGGCACCGGGTCCTGGCGTTGACCCCGATGGACCTGTTGCTGCTCGGCGTGCTCGCCGTCTTCGCCGGCTTCGTCGACGCGATCGTCGGCGGCGGTGGCCTGATTCAGCTCCCCGCCCTGTTCGGCTTCTATCCGGGGGTTGCGCCGGCGATGCTGCTCGGCACCAACAAGACCGCGGCCATCGCCGGCACTGCAGTCGCCGCCGCGCGCTACCTGCGCCGGGTCCCGCTGCCCTGGGCGGTGATCACGCCGGCGATCGCCGGCGCGCTGGTTTTTTCATTCCTGGGCGCGCAGGCGGTCGCCTGGCTGCCACGCGACGTGGTCCGTCCGCTGGTGCTCGGCCTCTTGATCGCAGTCGCCGCCCACACGTTCGCGCGCAAGGACTTCGGGGCCGTCCACGCCCCCCGTCGCTCGCCAGCGTCCGCGCGCTGGCTGGGCCTCGCGACCGGGGCGACACTCGGCTTCTACGACGGCTTCTTCGGCCCGGGCACCGGCGCGTTCCTGATGTTCATCTTCGTCCGGGTGTTCGGCTGGGACCTGCTGACGGCGTCCGCCGCTGCGCGCGTGGTCAACGTGGCCACCAATCTCACCGCGTTCGCGTTCTTTGCCGCCACCGGCAACGTGCTGTGGCTGACCGGGTTGGTGATGGCCGCCTGCAATGTCGCCGGCTCGATCGTGGGTTCGCACGTCGCGCTGACGCGGGGGACGCGGTTCGTGCGCGGGGTGTTCCTGGCGGTGCTCGCCGTACTGATCGTCAAGTTCGGCTGGGATACGCTCGCCGCCTCGCGTTAGGGGCCTGGGCGGCAGAGGAACGAACGGCTTGAATTCGAGGCCATCGAGCCCGTCCCGACCACGACCTGACGGCGTGTGGGGCGGTCCACAAGTTCGATGGCGAAAGCGGTCAAGGCCAGCCCTTCCGCCGCCCAGACGCCCTGCCCGGCCGACCCGCGCGCGGGCAGGGCGCGGCGCCCCCGCGGTCGCCGCACCACTTGTCGCCGTCCGCTGTTTCACGTGGAACCACCGCGCTCGCCGCGGCTGCGGCGAACCCGCCGCTTTCGTCGGCAAGCGCATAGGCGTAGAATCCGCGCTCGGGTCCGCCCTCGCCAATATCGCGAAAACATCTTAATAATCATGCTGTTTCCAGACCGTTTTGAGGTGATCGTCGTCGGTGGCGGCCATGCCGGCACCGAAGCGGCGCTCGCCAGCGCGCGGATGGGGCGGCGTACGCTGCTGCTCACGCACAACATCGAGACGCTGGGGCAGATGTCGTGCAATCCGTCGATCGGCGGCATCGGCAAGGGCCACCTGGTCAAGGAGGTCGACGCGCTGGGCGGGGCGATGGCGATAGCCACCGACGAGGCGGGCATCCAGTTCCGGATCCTCAACTCGAGCAAGGGCGCAGCCGTGCGCGCGACGCGGGCGCAGGCCGATCGGGTGCTCTACAAGCAGGCGATCCGCACGCGGCTCGAGAGCCAGCCGAACCTCGCGCTGTTCCAGCAGGCGGTCGACGACCTGACCCTCGACGGCGACGGCGCCGGCGCGCGGGTCACCGGCGTGATCACGCAGCTCGGCGTGCGCTTCGCGGCCGACGCCGTCGTGCTCACCACCGGCACCTTCCTGTCGGGGCTGATCCACGTCGGGCTGAAGAGCTACGAGGCCGGCCGGGCGGGCGATCCGCCGGCGAAGACGCTGGGCGCGCGCCTGCGCGAACTCGCGCTGCCGGCCGGTCGCCTGAAGACGGGGACGCCGCCGCGGCTGGACGGCCGCAGCATCGACTTCTCGGTGCTGGCCACGCAGCCCGGCGACGATCCTGCGCCGGTGATGAGCTTCGTCGGGCGGCGCGAGATGCATCCGCGCCAGCTGCCGTGCTGGGTCACGCACACCAACGCCCGCACCCACGAGATCATCCGCGGCGGCCTCGACCGCTCGCCGCTCTACACCGGGGTGATCCAGGGCGTGGGGCCGCGTTACTGCCCGTCGATCGAGGACAAGGTGGTGCGTTTCGCCGAGCGCGACAGCCACCAGATCTTCCTCGAGCCCGAGGGCCTCGCCACGCACGAGATCTACCCCAACGGCATCTCGACGTCGCTGCCTTTCGACGTGCAGCTGGCACTCGTGCACTCGATGAAGGGCTGCGAGCGCGCGCACATCCTGCGCCCCGGGTATTCGATCGAGTACGATTACTTCGACCCGCGCGCGCTCAAGGCGACGCTGGAGACCAAGGCGATCGGCGGCCTGTTCTTCGCCGGCCAGATCAACGGCACCACCGGCTACGAGGAGGCGGCCGCGCAGGGCCTGCTCGCCGGTATCAACGCCGCCCGACAGGTACGCGGCGAGGCGGCCTGGTGCCCGCGCCGTGACGAGGCCTACCTCGGCGTGCTCGTCGACGACCTCATCACCCGCGGCGTCTCCGAGCCGTACCGGATGTTCACCTCGCGCGCCGAGTACCGGCTGCAGCTGTGCGAGGACAACGCCGACCTGCGTCTGACCGACACGGGCCGCGCGCTGGGCCTCATCGACGATGCGCGCTGGGACGCGTTTGCGCGCAAGCGCGACGCCGTGGCGCGCGAGCGCGAGCGGCTGAAGTCGACCCGCGTGAACCCGCGCGAGGTCGTGCCCGACGCGGCGCTGCGGGTGTTCGGGCAGGCGCTGGAGCGCGAGTACGCGCTCGCTGACCTGCTGCGCCGTCCCGGCGTGACCTACGCGACACTGCTGACCCTGCCGGCCGCCGGGCCCGGCGTCGCCGATCCGGTCGTCGCCGAAGCGGTCGAGATCGCGACCAAGTACGAAGGCTACATCGACCGCCAGCAGGACGAGATCGCGCGGCAGCGCTCGCAGGACGAGCTCGCGCTGCCGGAGGGCCTCGACTACCGCACGGTGCGCGGCTTCTCCACCGAGGTGTGGCAGAAGCTCAACCAGCATCGCCCCGAGACCGTCGGGCAGGCGGCGCGCATCGCCGGCATCACCCCGGCGGCGATCGCGCTGCTGCTCGTGCACCTGAAGCGCGGCTTTCCGGCGGCATCGACGGCAAACGAGGGTGCCGCGCCGCCCGGCGCCGACGGCGCAGCGGGCCGGCGGTCGGCATGAGCGCGAAGGGCCGCCCCGAGCGCGAATACCGGAGTGCGCAGCACGAAGGTAGTCCAGTGAGCCCGATCGGGCGTCCCCGGGGCGAACACCGGAGCGCGCAGCACGGCGGCAGCGCGGCGCCGATCGATGCCGCGATCG
>DATIUK010000363.1:0-1707 GCA_035466885.1 Casimicrobiaceae bacterium | reverse complement strand
GCCTCGATGCAGCGTGGCATGAATGGGCCAATCGCACCGGCGTCATCCCCTGGGGTGCCATCCTGCAGATCTACCGGGATGCGGGAAAGACCGAGCTGGATGCGTCGGGGGGTTAGTCCGGAAGATTCGCGCCTCCTGGCTTGGGCGGCGCGGCAAGCGGATCGCGGACGGCACGATGCCCGGCGTCGTGGGCCGCAACCCGGCCGGCAATCTGAACCGGGTGCGTCGCAGCGATCCTGGAGGCCAGACCGGCGCAGCCGGTCACGGGCTGCGTGTCGCATGGCTGCGCCATTGGATTCTCGAGATCGCATGACGTCATGGCAGGCGGGGGAGATCAGCCGCGTCCGAGCACAGCTGCACCCGCCGGGCCCCCGGATGCAATGGCCCGCGAACCTGGGGCGGCTCGTCCGCCGCACGCCTGTCTGGCGTTGCGTCCCCGGCAGAGGTTGGTGCGCTTGGCGCTATAGTGTCGAGTCGGACGAGACTGGCGTTGGCGAGGGCCTTCGCGGGCAGGGACAGGCTCCTTGGTGCGGCGTGCGCCGCGGACCAGTGAACGCCGATTGACTCGCAAAGCGCTTGCGCCGGAAGGCACGCACCATGTTCAACCCGGTAGACCATCCCCATCGGCGATTCAATCCGCTCAAGGACGAGTGGGTCCTCGTTTCGCCCCATCGCGCCAAGCGCCCCTGGCAGGGGCAGCAGGAAGCGGCCGACCGCAGCCCGCGCGCGGCACACGATCCTGCCTGCTTCCTGTGCGCCGGCAACAAGCGCGTATCGGGCCACACCAATCCGCACTACACGCAGACCTTTGTCTTCACGAACGACTTCGCTGCGCTGATGGCCGACACGCCGGATGCGCCGCCGACGAGCGATTCGCTGTTTCGGGCGCAGAGCGCGCGCGGGACGAGTCGCGTCGTCTGCTTTTCGCCGGACCACGGCAGGTCGCTGCCCGAGCTTTCGCTGGACGCGATCGGCCACGTCATCCAGACCTGGCGTGACCAAAGCGCGGAACTCGGCCGGATCTACCCTTGGGTGCAGATCTTCGAGAACAAGGGCGCGATGATGGGGTGCTCCAACCCGCATCCGCACGGACAGATCTGGGCCAACAGCTTCCTGCCGAACGAGGCGATCGCCGAGGAGCGCACCCAGGCGTCCTGGTTTGCCGCGCACGGCCGCCCGCTGCTGCTCGACTACGCCGAGCGCGAGCTTGCCGACGGCGCACGCACGGTGGTCGATACCGCGCATTGGCTGGCCGTGGTGCCGTACTGGGCGTCGTGGCCCTTCGAGACCCTGCTCGTCCCGAAGGCGCCGACACGTCGCATCACGGAGCTCTCGCCGCCCCAGCAGGAAGATCTCGCCGTTGCGCTGAAGAAGCTCACCAGCCGATACGACAATCTCTTCCAGTGCGAGTTTCCGTACTCGATGGGGTGGCATGGAGCACCGTTCGTGCCCGACCCGTCGACCGCGGCGGGTCGCTCCGAAGCGCACTGGCAGCTGCACGCCCACTTCTACCCGCCGCTGCTGCGCTCGGCGACGGTGCGCAAGTTCATGGTCGGCTACGAAATGCTGGCCGAGGCACAGCGCGACCTGACGGCAGAGCAGGCGGCCGAGCGGTTGCGTGCGGTGAGCGACGTGCACTATCGCGAGGCATGAGAAGGTGTGAACGAATCCCCCATGACCGCTCATCCCGCCCAAACGGCCCCACTC
>DATIUK010000362.1:0-1925 GCA_035466885.1 Casimicrobiaceae bacterium | reverse complement strand
CCCGGGTCGCCGCCGCCAGCGTCCCGGGCGCGAGCAGGATCGCGCCGTTCATCGCGAGGAGCTCACGTCGCCGGTTGCGGCCATGCCGCGCGCGCCACGACGGCCGGCCGCTTCAGTCGCCGATCGCATGCAGCACGAGTTCCCGGCGGTGACCCCGGCGCCGGTGTTCGAACAGATAGATCCCCTGCCAGGTACCTAGCGCGAGGCGACCGTCGACCAGCGGAATCGACAGCTGCGTCTGCGTCAGCGCGG
Source organism: Casimicrobiaceae bacterium (assembly GCA_035466885.1). GTDB lineage: Bacteria > Pseudomonadota > Gammaproteobacteria > Burkholderiales > Casimicrobiaceae > CAIWHR01. The sequence goes on along the minus strand of DATIUK010000362.1, from coordinate 1,673 downwards.
CGCGGACGTGCGCCGGCATGTCGTCTGCTCCCTCGTCGACGTGCTCGAACAGCGGGTCGCCGTCCGGGACGAGCCGTTCGAGGAAGCGCTCGAGGTCGCGGGCGACCTGCGGGTCGGCGTTCTCCTGGATCAGCAGGCTCGCCGAGGTGTGCCGCACGAAGACGGTCAGCAGGCCTGTGCGCATCCCGGTGTCGCGCATCCAGTCGCCGACACGGGCGGTGATCTCGACCAGACCGCGTCCGCCGGTCGTCACCACGATGCGGGTCTGCGCCTGGTGCACGGGGCGGCCCGTCAATACTCGATGCGCGCGAGGTAGGTCGACTGCGACGCCTCGCGTGCTTCCTTGAGCGTCCGGATGCCGCGCTCGGCGAGCAGGGGCACGAGACGCAGGAACACCTGGCCGGTGACGATCGCATCGCCCAGCGCCGTGTGCCGCCCGATGACGTTGATGCCGAGGCGCTCGGCGATGGCCTCGAGGCCGTGTCCCTCGAGGCTGGGGTGGACCAGCACCGAAAGAAGCAGCGTGTCGAGCACCGGCTGGGTGAAGCGAACGCCGGTCGCGGCTTCCTTGAGCTGCAGGAAGCGCATGTCGAACGCCGCGTTGTGCGCCACGAGGACCGTGTCCTCGCCGAACTGGTGCAACGCCGGCAGCACCTTGTCGATCGCCGGCTGCCCCGCGAGCATCGCATCGTCGATGCCGGTGATCGCCGCGGCCTTGGGCGACATCGCGCGCCTTGGGTCGACGAGCTGCTCGAAGACCTCGTGCTCGAGAAGGCGGCCGTTGACGATGCGTACGGCGCCGATCGAGACGATCTCGTCGCCCTCGGACGGCGACAGGCCCGTCGTCTCGGTGTCGAAGACCGTGTAGCTGAGCTCGGTCAGCAGCCGATTGTCGAGCTCGGGCGTCTGGCCCGGCTGGTGGAAGAGGTCGAAGTCGTAGTACTCGGGGCGGCTCGCGACGCCGGGCGCCGTGGGCAGTGGCGCCTCGTCGGGCCGGGTCATCGGGATCGCGATGCGGAAGAACTCGCGGAAGCTCGGTTTGTGGATCTGGTACCAGATCTCGGCGTCGTGGCGGCCGACGATCTCGGCCAGCGTCGTCGGATACGCCTCGCCGGCCGTGCTCATCGGCTCGGTCTGCCACGCCATCTGCGTCTCCACGCCCAGCGGCGCCCCGGTCCAGATGACGTCGAGGTGGGCGAGCGCGCCGGCATCGGCGAGAGCGAAGCGGACTTCGCGGATCTGGAACTCCTCCTGCAGCCGCCGGGCGATGTAGGCGAAGGCCTGGATCAGCGAGTAGCTGTCGACCTGGAGCCAGATCGTTTCGTCGATCTCCTCGAGCTTGGTGCGAAGGCCCAGGCTCGCCTCGATCTGCCGGCAGGCCGCGTCGATGAGGTCCTGGCCGCGCATCTCTTCCAGCGGCCACTCGGTCTTGAGCGAGTCCGAGTACTCCGCGGCCGTCCGGTCGAGGCGGGTGGACAGCGCGCCCGCCTCGTCGCGGATGATGTCGAGGAAGCGGGACTGCGCCGCCGGCTCCATGTCCGGGAACGCGGTGATCGTCTCCACGGCGGCGCGCATGTTGGCGAGCGCGGCGCGGGTCCCCTCGGTCAGCGTCTGCAGCAGCTTGTCGCGGCGGCCGCTCTTGCCGATGCTGCGCGTGATGTCCTCGAGGATCA
>DATIUK010000361.1:0-3806 GCA_035466885.1 Casimicrobiaceae bacterium | reverse complement strand
AAGGCCACCGGCATCAAGGTGAACTTCGTGCGCTTCTCGTCCGGCGAGGCCCTCGCCCGGGTGATTGCCGAAAAGAACAACCCCCGCGTCGACGTGCTGTTCGGCGGCCCGGTCGAGACGTTCGCCGCCGGCATCGCCGAGGGCGTGTTCGAGCCCTACAAGCCGCCCAGCTTCGCCCAGCTGCCGCCGCGCTTCCGCCAGGCCGACGGCCAGTGGGTCGCGATCGCCGACGACCCGCTGGTGTTCATGACCAACGCGAAGTTCCTGCAGGAGAACAACCTGCAGCCGCCGGCGTCGTGGAACGACCTCCTCGCCCCGGCCTACAAGAACATGCTGCAGATGGCCGACGCGCGGACCTCGGGCACCGCGGTGACGCGGATCTTCTCCATCCTCGAGGTCAACGGCCGCGACGAGAACAAGGCCTTCGACTACATGAAGAAGCTCCGTCCGAACGTCCAGCTCTACACCAAGAGCGGCGGCGGCGGCACGCTGCCGGTCGGGCTCGGCCAGGCGGGTGGTGGGATCTTCTTCATCGTCGACGCGCTCGACACCAAGGCCAAGGGCTACGACGTGGTGATCAGTTTCCCGAAGGAAGGCATCGGCACCGCCGCCGAGGCGATCGCGCTGATCAAGGGCGCCAAGAACCCCGCCGCGGGCAAGAAACTCATCGACTGGGCGAGCTCGCCGGCGATGCAGAACCTCTTCGCCAAGTACAAGATCAACTTCGTGCCCGCGCACCCCGACGTGCAGTTGGAGCCCGGCCTCGCCGTCGTGCTGAAGGGCGCCAAGATCTTCCCCATCGACGCCGAGTTCGCGGGCGCCAACCGCAAGCGCATCGTCGAGCGCTGGATCGCCGAGGTGCTGAACCCGTAGGCGGCGTCTCACCGTGACGCCGCCTGCCGCCGCCGCGGCGCCGCGGGCGCCCGGCGCGCATCGCGATCCCGTCGTCGCGGGCACGGCGTTCGTCCTCTGGGCGCTGCTCGCGCTGTTCGTCGTCTACCCGCTGGTGATGCTGCTCGGGCGGGTCGTCTACGACCAGGGGCAGTTCTCGCTTGCCGGCCTGGTGACGATCCTCGCCGATCGCCACCAGATCCGGGCGTTCTGGAACAGCCTGCTGCTCGCCACGCTGGTCGGCCTCATCGGCACCGTCGTGGGCTTCATCTTCGCGTTCACCGCGGCGCGTGGCCGGCTGCCGCGCTGGCTGTTGGGCGTGATGGACGCCTCGGTGCTGCTGCCGCTGGTCTCGCCGCCGTTCACCACGGCGATCGCGATGATCTTCTCGTTCGGGCCGCGCGGGCTCATCACCTACGACCTCCTGGGCTTGAAGGGCGTCACCGTCTACGGCCTCACCAGCACGATGTTCTCGGAGGTGATCACTTACTTCCCGATCGCCTACCTCACGCTGCGCCCGATCCTCGCGGGCATCGACTCCAACATCGAGGGCATGGCGCTGTCGCTGGGGGCGTCGCGCTGGCGGGTGTTCCGCACGGTGACGCTGCCGCTGTCGATCCCCGGGCTCGCCAACGCGTTCCTGCTGCTCTTCGCCGCCTCGCTCGCCGACTTCGCGACGCCGCTGATCCTCGCCGGCAACCAGTTCCCGGTGCTGCCGACGCAGGCGTTCCTGCAGATCACCGGCATGTTCGACCTGCGCGGCGGCGCGGCACTGTCGTTCGTGCTGCTCGTGCCGGCGCTGGCGGTGTTCCTGCTCCAGCGCTACTGGGTGAGCCGGCGCTACTACGTGACCGTCACCGGCAAGGGCGCGGGCGTGGCACCGTTCGACAGCGTGTCCCCGGCGGTGCGCAACGCGCTGCTGGCGCTGTGCGCGCTGATCGCGCTGTCGATCGCCTACTTCTACGCGCTGCTGCTCTACGCGTCGCTGGTGATGGCGCTGGGCGCCAACCATGCCTTCACGCTGCAGCACTACCGGGTGATCTTCACCGAGGGCGTCAAGGCCATCCGCGACACGCTGGTCATCGCCGGCTTCGCGATGCCGCTGGGCGGGCTCTACGGCATCCTGCTGGGCTACCTCGTCACCAAGAAGCAGTTCATCGGCCGGCGGTCGATGGAGCTCGTGTCGATGGTCAACTACGCGCTGCCGGGCACCATCGTCGGCATCGCCTACCTGATCGCGTTCAACGACCCGCCGATCGAGCTGACCGGGACGGCGCTGATCATCGTCGCCTGCTACATCTTCCGCTACGGCCCGACCGGCATCCGCGCCACCGTCGCGCTGCTGTCGCAGATCGACAAGAGCCTCGAGGAGGCCTCCCAGGGCCTGGGGGCCGGCAGCGGCACGACGTTCCGCCGGGTCACACTGCCGCTGATCCTGCCGGCGTTCTTCGCGGGGCTGGGCGTCGTGTTCATCCGCTCGATGACGGCGATCAGCGCGACGATCTTCCTGGTGTCGGTGAGCTGGACGCTCGTCACCGTCAAGATCCTCGAGAACATCACCGAACTCTCGCTCGGGCCCGCCGCTGCGTTCTCGGTGCTGGTCTGCGTGATCGTCTTCATCGTCATTGCCATCATCGGCCGGCTGCTGCGCGTCTTCCGCGCGCCGGGCGCCCCGTCGGTGACCAGCATGCTGGGAGGTTGAAACGGTGGGCAACGAAACCATCGGCGTGCGCGTCGCCGGCGTGTCCAAGCGCTACACGCACCGCGTCAAGGGCGAGATCTACGCCGCGCGCGAGGTCGTGCTCGACGTCAGGCCGGGCGAGTTCCTGACCCTGCTCGGGCCCTCCGGCTGCGGCAAGACGACGACGCTGCGCATCGTCGCCGGGTTCGAGATGCCGGACGCCGGACGCGTCTACTTCGGCGGCGAAGACGTGACGGCCAAGCCCGCGAACCAGCGCAACATCGGCTTCGTGTTCCAGAACTACGCGCTGTTCCCGCACCTGTCGATCTTCGAGAACGTTGCCTACGGGCTGCGCGTGCGCGGAGCCGACGACAGGGAGATCGGCCGCGCGGTCGGCGACGTGCTCTCGCTGGTCGGCCTCGCCGGCTACGAGCAGCAGTTCTCGGCGCAGCTCTCCGGCGGCGAGCAGCAGCGCGTCGCGTTGGCGCGGGCGATCGTGATCCGGCCACGGGTGCTGCTGTTCGACGAGCCGCTGTCGAACCTCGACGCCAAGCTGCGCATCCAGATGCGCCAGGAAATCCGCGCCCTGCAGCGGCGGCTCGCGATCACCACCCTCTACGTGACGCACGACCAGGAGGAGGCGATGGCGGTGTCCGACCGCATCGCCGTGATGAACCAGGGCAGCGTCGTGCAGGAAGGCGGCGCGCAGGACCTCTATCACCGGCCGGCGTCGGATTTCGTCGCCAAGTTCATCGGCCGCGTGAACTCGATTCCCGGGCAGGTGGCGTCAGTCGGCGCCGCCCCGGCAGTCGCCGCGCTGGGCACGACGTTCGCCGTCCCCGCGCTGCCGCCGGGGCTGGCCGGCGGTGCACGCGTGCAGCTGATGGTGCGGCCCGAGGCCGTCGAGGTCGTCGCCGCCGACGCGGCCGGCGCGCTGCCCGCCACCGTCGTGACCAGTACCTTCCTTGGCGAGAAGGCGGAGATCGAGCTCACGTGCCAGGGCATCGCGCTGCAGGCGATACGCTACAACACCGGGCAGGGCGAGGTGTTCGCCGAGGGCGCGAAGGTCGGCGTGCGCCTGCCCGCGGCGGCGCTGACGGTGCTGCCGCCGGCTGAAGGGAGTGCCTGATGAGCCGCGTGACGCACATCGCCGGACGCCTCGCCGCGACCGTCGGCGCCTGGCTGGTGATGAGCGTGGGCGTCGCGCACGGCGCCGACGCGCCGCGCGAGGTCC
>DATIUK010000360.1:0-8490 GCA_035466885.1 Casimicrobiaceae bacterium | reverse complement strand
CGGTCATCGCCAAGGTGCCCAAGATGGTCGAGTCGAAGTGGGGCGTGGGCACCTACGCCAGGATCCAGGCGGTTCGCTGACCCCGCAAGCACCGTTCCAACTCCCCGGGGCCCCCGGTGCCGCGACGGCGCCGGGGGCCCGTTTCCCGATGCCGCTGCGCCGCTTCGCCGAACGGGCCGTCGACTGGCTCGCCATCACCTGCTTTTGCGGGATGTTCCTCTGCGTCGCCGGCGGCGTGGTGTTTCGCTATTTCCTCGGCGACCCGCTGACCTGGAGCGACGAGCTCGGGCGCTACCTTTTCGTCTGGTGCGCCTTGCTGGGCTGGGTGGTCGCGGCGCGACGACGCAGCCATCTCGCGATCAGCGCGGTCCAGACGCGTCTTGCGGCGCGGGGTCGCGCGGCGCTGTCCCTCTTCGCCGCGCTGGCGGCGCTCGCCTTCGCGTTGATCCTCGGCTACTACGGCGTGCGGATCACGCTGCGCAACGCTGACGTGGAGACGACGTCGCTGTTCTTCACCCAGGGTGTCGTCTACGGCATCGTCCCGGTGGCGGCGCTCGGGGTTGCGCTGCACGCGATCGGCGACGCCGTGGCGGCATGGCGGGCGCTGGCGGGCGCGCCGGAGGGTTCGCGATGATCACGCTGATGCTCGCGATCCTGGCGGCGTGGTTCGTGGCGCTCTTCGCCGGGCCGGCGATCTACGCGGCGATGGGACTGGCCGGATTCGCCTTCCTGCTGCTCTCCGGAATCCCCGGCATCGTGATCCCGCAGAAGGTGGCGATGGCGGCGAACTCGTTTCCGCTGCTGGCGGCGCCGCTGTTCATCCTGATGGGCAACCTGATGAACACGTCGGGCATCTCGTACCGGATCTTCGACTTCGCCAAGGCGGTCGTCGGCTGGATGCGCGGCGGCCTCTGTCACGCCAACATCGTGGGCTCGCTGATTTTCGCGGGCATGAGCGGCTCGGCGGTCGCCGACGCCGCCGGAATGGGCGCGGTCGAGATCGAGGCGATGAAGAGGGAGGGCTACGACGGGGCGACCGCGGGTGCGGTCACCGCCGCGTCGGCGACGATCGGGCCGATCATTCCGCCGTCGCTGCCGATGATCGTCTATGGCGTCGCCGCCGAAACCTCGATCGGAGCGCTGTTCGTCGCCGGCATCATCCCCGGCCTCCTGATGACGGTGGCGCTGATGGTCATGGTTCGCCACATCGCGATCCGCGACAACCTGCCGCGCCATCCGTTCGAGGGCGTGCGTGCGCTCCTCGTCGCTTTCCGGCGCGCATTCTGGGCGCTGATGGCGCCGGTGGTGCTGTTCGGCGGGCTCCTGTCCGGCATCTTCACCCCGACCGAGGCCGCTGCGGTCGCCGTGATCTACGCCCTCATCCTCGGATTGTTCGTCTACCGGGAAATCAAGGTTGCCGACCTGCCGAAACTCATCCTCGACACCGTCGAGACCACCGGGGTCGTGATGGCGCTGGTGATGACGGCGTCGCTGCTGGGCTACTGCATCTCGGTGTCGCGCCTGCCGCAGGTGTTCGGTGCCACGCTCACCTCGCTCACGACCAACCCGCTCGTCTACCTCCTCATCGTCAACGTCCTGCTGCTGGTGGTCGGGTTCTTCATGGAGGCACTGGCCGCGATGCTGGTGCTGATCCCGATCCTCGTGCCTCCCGCGCTGCTGCTGGGCATCGACCCGGTGCAGTTCGGGCTGGTGTTCGTGCTGAACCTGATGATCGGCACGATAACCCCGCCGGTGGGCGTCGTCCTCTACGTGACCGCGAAGGTGGCGAACGTGCCGTTCGAGGCGATCGTCCGCGCGACCACGCCGTTCCTGATCCCGCTGGTCGCCGTGCTGGCGATGATCACGCTCTGGCCGCCGCTCACCACCTGGCTGCCCTCGGTGCTGCTCGGGCGCTGAAGTCGCTTGCGTTGCCGCGGGCGAGGCCTGGTCCGGTCGCAGGGGCGAGGCCTGTGGCGCCGAGTCGGGCACCGACCGCCTGGTCATGGTGCCGACGCGGTAGCGCCCGCAGGGGCTGGATCGGCAGGTCGCGTGCCGGCTTCCGCGGGTGCCTGTCGCGAAGCCTCCGGTCCGTCCTCGGCGACCGCGCGCATCGAGTCGATGAAGTCGAGCACCAGCGAGCGGATCCGTTGCTCGGCCTCGATCCGCCGCTCGCGGCTCGGGCCGCCGAAGTCGCAGGCGGCCCGGCATAGCGCGCTCGGCGGCCACTCGAAGTCGCAGTGGGTCGCCGCGTCCAGGTTGACGACGACGGCATTGGCGAGCCGGGGCAGCGCGTGTCGCACGTTGCTGCGCAGGTTGCAGATCCCGGGCCGGGCGAGCAGGACCAGCGCCGGGACCGTCGCGCGCACCGCAGCGGTCTCGGCAAGGTCGGCGAAGTCGACCGGGTCGAGGAGCACCATCGCGCGCGCCGCGCCGTCATCCGCAGCGGCGAGGAGCGACGCGAGCCCGCCGGCCGAGTGCCCGACGTAGACGATGTCGTGCAGGCCCAGCGCTTCGCGCACGGCGATCATGTCGCGGGCATTCTCCGCGTGCCGGCCGTCGAACGCGGTCGGTTGGCAGAAGTCCATCGTCACCACGGTCATGCCGCGGCGGGCGATCGCGTCGGCCCAGCCGCGCATCCGGTCGCGATCGCGCATGAAGCCGGGAACGACCATCACGGCGAGCGCGGTCGCCGGGCGCGAAGGACGGTACAGCGTGTAGTCGTTGCGGCAGCCGCTGGTCGACTCGATCTCGCCGTGCAGGACCTCGACTGCCGGCGGTGCAGCGACGTCCGCGCCGGCGGTGGTGGCGACGAGCAGTGCAGCGATGAACGCCGCGGATCGCGCACGAAGGCGGTGCGCGCGCAGGTGCAGGGTCATGGTCTTAGCGACCGGCGGGGCCGCCGCGCCGAGTCAGGACGCCGCACATTATGCGCGACCTCGCGGCTCGCGGGTGGCCGCATGGCGCCCCGGACTGCGGATTGTTTGATCTCGATCGGATGACGGCTGCGGGACTCCTGTCTATACTGCGTGTCGTTCCGGAGAGCCGGGGGGAGAGGAAGCAATGGCCGACGACACCAGGCACGACCATCTGGCGACGCTGCGCGAAATGCGCGGGCGCGCGGTGCTGGGCGGGGGCAGGAAGCGGATCGAGCAGCAGCACGCGCGGGGCAAGCTCACCGCCCGCGAGCGCCTGGCACTGCTGCTGGACGAGGGCTCGTTCCAGGAGTTCGGCGCGCTGGCGACGCACAACGTTTCGGAGTTCGGGCTCGCCGACCAGCGCTTTCTCGGCGACGGCCTGGTCGCGGGCTTCGGCAAGGTCAGCGGGCGGCGCGTCGCGGTGTTCGCGCAGGACTTCACGGTGCTCGGCGGGTCGTTCTCGGAGGTGCAGTCGAACAAGATCTGCCGCATCCAGGACCTGGCGCTCGAGGCCGGCATCCCGCTGATCGGGCTCAACGACTCGGGGGGCGCCCGCATCCAGGAAGGCGTGCGCAGCCTCGCTGCGTACGGCGAGGTGTTCGTGCGCAACGTGTTGGCCTCGGGCGTGATCCCGCAGATCTCGCTGATCCTCGGGCCTTGCGCCGGCGGCGCCGTCTACTCGCCGGCGCTGACCGACTTCATCATCATGGCCGACGGCAGTTCGATGTTCCTGACCGGCCCCGACGTGATCAAGGCGGTGACCGGCGAGGACGTGACGGCGGAGAGCCTGGGCGGCGCCCAGGTCCACATGCACCGCAGCGGCGTTGCGCACCTGGCGGCGCACAGCGAAACGGCGGCGCTGGAGCTCGTCAAGCGGCTCCTGGGCTACCTGCCGCAGAACAACAACGAGGACCCGCCGCAGATCGCGCGCTACGACTCGGCGGACCGCGAGGACGAGGAGTTGAACTCGCTCATTCCGGAGAACGAGAACGAGCCCTACGACATGCGGATCGCGATCGGCATGATCTTCGACCGCGACAGCTTCCTCGAGATCCATCCCGACTTCGCGCCCAACGCGGTCGTCGGCTTCGCGCGGCTCGACGGCTACTCGGTGGGCATCGTCGCCAACCAGCCGGCGTACATGTCGGGGGCGCTCAACATCGACGCCAGCGACAAGATCTCGCGCTTCATCCGCACCTGCGACACCTACAACATCCCGATCGTCACCTTCGTCGACTGCCCCGGCTTCCTGCCCGGAACCGACCAGGAATACGGCGGCGTGATCCGCCACGGCGCCAAGATCATCTACGCGTACTGCGAGGCGACCGTGCCCAAGATCTCGGTCGTCACCCGCAAGGCGATGGGTGGCGCCTATGTCGCGATGAGTTCGAAGCAGATGCGCACCGACCTCGCCTTCGCCTGGCCGACCGGCCAGATCGCGGTGATGGGCGCCGAGCCGGCGGTGCGCGTGCTCTACCGGGAGGACGTGAAGAACGCGTCCGATCCCGCGGCCAGGGAGCGCGAGCTGATCGCCTACTACCGCGAGCGGTTCTTCAACCCCTACCGTGCCGCCGACGTCGGGCAGGTCGACGAGGTGATCGAGCCCCGCGAGACCCGGCCGCGACTGATCCGCGCGCTCGAGGTGCTGCGCACGAAGGTGCAGCAGAACCCGCCGAAGAAACACGGCCTGGCGCCGACCTGACGATGCGCTGGCGCGCGGCGCAGCCGGCGTGTCGCCGGTGCGGGCACGCGGCGCACGCTGCCGAGGAGGAGCAGAGTTGAACAACCTGGGTTGGGGACTGCAGATGATGGGGCTGGGCATGGGCCTGGTGTTCACGCTGCTGGTGTTGCTCTGGGGGCTTCTCACCCTGGTGCTGCGCTTCGATCGCATGCCGCCCGAGGATGCCGCGGACGCGACCGTCGGGGCGGCGGCTGCCGCCGGCCCCGAGTCCGCGGCGACGGCGGGGGAGCCCGAGCCGCAGGCGATCGCCCGGGTGGCGAGCGTGCAGGGCATGGACGCCGACCTGGTCGCGGCAATCCTGGTCGCGGTCGTGCGGCACAAGGAGGTTCGCCGTGCGCAGGCGGCGCCCGCGATGCGCAGCTACTGGCCCGGGAGCCTGCTCTACGCCTCGCGCTGGGTGGCAAGCGGGCGCTCGCGCCAGAACAACGTCTGGGAGCGACGCGGCCGCTAGCGGGGTCGCGCCGTCGCAATGCATTCAACCGCAGGTCGCCGCGAGCGGCGGTGGCCGAGAGGAGAGATCGAAGATGCGACGTTACACGCTCAGGATCGGTGACCGGGACTTCGAGCTCGACGTCGAGGAACTCGGTGCCGAGCGTTTCGAAGTGATGGTCGGAGGCGAGACCTACGATGTGACGCTGTCCGGCGACGAGGAACTCCCCGACGCGACGATCACCCCGGCGGTGACGCCTGGGCGCGCGGCGAACGCCAGGACCACGGCCAAGCCGGCTACCGCGCCGCCTGCCGGCGCAGCTGCCGCACCCCGGCCGCCGCTCGCGCCGCGTCGCGTCGCCGCGGCAGGCGGATCCTCGCTGAACGCGCCGATGCCCGGCGTGATTCTCGAGGTGTCGGTGGCCGAGGGCGACACCGTCGAGCGCGGACAGCCGGTGGCCACGCTCGAGGCGATGAAGATGAACAACGCGATCCGCTCCCCGCGCGCCGGGACGATCGTCGAGGTGTGCGTCGCCGCGGGCCAGGCCGTCGGCCACGGCGACCCGATCGTCCGCTTCCGGGAGGGCTAGCGCGATGCTCGGCGGAGACACCCTGCAGCTGCTGATGGCCGGGATCGCCAACGTCTCGGTGCAGTCGGTGATCATGATTCTGGTCTCCTTCGTGCTGATGTACCTCGGCATCGTCAAGGACTACGAGCCGCTGCTGCTGGTGCCGATCGGCGCCGGCTGCATGCTTGCCAACCTGCCGCTGTCGCCGCTGATCGCCGAGGACGGGATGTTGAAGATCCTCTACCACGCGGGCATAGGGAACGAGCTCTTTCCGCTGCTGATCTTCATCGGCATCGGCGCGCTGACCGACTTCGGTCCGCTGCTCGAGAACCCACGGATGGTCCTGCTCGGTGCCGCCGGGCAGTTCGGCATCTTTCTCACCCTGCTCGCCGCTCTGGCGTTCGGCTTCACCCGAGAGGAGGCGGCGTCGATCGGCATCATCGGCGCGATCGACGGCCCGACCTCGATCTACGTCAGCGGCATCCTCGCCCCGCACCTCTTGGGGCCGATCACCGTCGCCGCCTACAGCTACATGTCGCTGGTGCCGGTGATCATGCCGCCGATGATGTACCTGCTCACGACCAAGAAGGAGCGTTCGATCCGGATGGAGTACAGCCAGCGCAAGATCAGCAAGCGCACCCGGGTCATCTTTCCCATCGTCGTCACCGTCGTCGTCGGCACGCTGGTGCCCTTCGCCACGCCGCTGATCGGCATGCTGATGCTGGGCAACCTGATGAAGGAGTCCGGGGCGGTCGAGCGGCTGACCAAGGCGTCGTCGCAGGAGATCGCGAACATCGTCACGCTGTTCCTGGGCCTCGCGATCGGCTCGACGATGGTCGGCTCCGACTTCCTCAAGCTGTCGACGCTCGCGATCCTGGTGCTGGGCATCGTCGCCTTCTCGCTCGACACCGCGGCCGGCATCCTGTTCGGCAAGATCCTCAACTTCCTGTCCGGCGGCAAGTTCAACCCGCTGATCGGCGCCGCCGGGATCAGCGCCTTTCCGATGGCCGCGCGTGTCGTCCAGCGCGTCGCGCAGAAGGAGGACTTCGAGAACTTCGTGCTGATGCACGCGATGGGCGCCAACGCGGCGGGACAGGTGGCGAGCGTCGTCGCCGGCGGGGTCCTCCTGGCGCTGATGGGGGCGAAGTAGCGATGCCGCTGCGGCCCATGCGCCATCGCGCCACGCTTGCGCCGCTGCGATCCGGTCTGCTGTCCCTCCTGTCCCGCGCACAGAGCCGATGAAGCGGCGTACGCTGCCCGGCAGCGACCTCACGGTGTCCGAGGTCTGCCTCGGCACGATGACCTGGGGCGAGCAGAACAGCGAGGCCGAGGCGCACGCGCAGCTCGACCTCGCCGTCGCCCGCGGCGTCAACTTCATCGACACCGCCGAGATGTACCCGGTGCCGCCGATGGCGCGCACGCAGGGCCGCACCGAGACCATCCTTGGCACGTGGCTCGCCCGCCAGCGGCGCAGCGACCTGGTGATCGCGACCAAGGTCGCCGGGCCGGGCCGCAGGGACTGGATCCGCAACGGGCGCAACGACCTCTATCGCGACATCATCGCCGAGGCGGCCGAAACGAGCCTCGCGCGACTGAAGACCGACGTCATCGACCTCTTCCAGATCCACTGGCCGCAGCGCAACGTGCCGCTGTTCGGCGCGCGCGAGTTCGACCCGGGTGCCGAGCGCGACGGCCCGGGCATCGTCGAGCAGGTGGAGGGCATGGCGGCGCTGATCCGCGCCGGCAAGATCCGCCACTACGGGCTGTCGAACGAGACCGCGTGGGGGGTCTGCGAATTCCGCCGCGTGGCGCGGGAACTGGGGGTTCCCGGCCCGGTGACCGTGCAGAACAGCTACAGCCTGCTGTCGCGCGGCGTCGACCACGACCTCGCCGAAGTGCTGTATCGGGAAGGGCTGTCGCTGCTCGCCTACAGCCCGCTGGCCGGCGGCATGCTCACCGGCAAGTATGCAGACGGCGCGCGGCCGCCGCGGTCGCGCTACGCGCTGTTCGACACCCTGGGTGCGCGCTTCCGCAAGCCGGTCGTCGAGGAGGTCGCCGCCGCCTACGCGGCGCTTGCCCGTGAACGGGGCCTGACACCGGTCGAGCTCGCGCTGGGCTACGTGAAGAGCCGCTGGTACCTGGGGGCGATGATCGTCGGTGCGACGTCGGTGGCGCAGCTCGACGAGGACATCGCCGCGGCCTCGACCGTGCTCGACGCCGGGACGCTGGCCGCCGTCGCGCAGTTGCAGGAACGCTTTCCCAGCCCCGCCGCCTGACGCCGCGCTGCGCGCCCAAGGGCCGACACCCGAGGAGACCTGACGATGACTGCGACGATTGCTTCGCCCCTGTCGAGGATGCTGGCCGCAGCGGCGGTGGTGGCGGCGTACGCGATGCCCTGGGCGCCGGCGCAGGCCGCGCCGGTGACCGAGTGCACGGCGTTCCGGGTCTGCTACTGCATGAACTCGGACTTCCGGGCCGCGATCGACGACAAGGTCGCCTGGTACCGGAGCACGATCGCCGCGGAGAAGGCGAAGGGCAAGGCGATCGGCTACCTCAGCGTGCCGCTGTCGACCGCGGGCGGCGGCTACTTCGGCGTCAACCGCGAGGTCGCCGCGGCGGTGAAGCAGCGCGTCGAGGCGCGCTACGGCGAAGCCGCGGTGTGGCTGCTGAACCCCACCGCGAAAGAGGCCGACCTGCCGGCGCAGAACGGCGTGCGCGCCGGGCAGGGCGACTACATGCTGATGTGGACGCGCATTCTCGAAGGCGCGCGCGGCCTGGGCGAGGACTTCGACTTCGTCTATTTCGCCGGCCCGTCCGACTTCGCCGGCTACTTCGG
>DATIUK010000359.1:0-4808 GCA_035466885.1 Casimicrobiaceae bacterium | reverse complement strand
GCGCGGCACGTCGGGCCGCTGTCCGGTCACCGGAGCGAACACGAACGAGCGCGCCTTGTACGGGCAGGCCATCATGCAGTAGCGGCAGCCGATGCAGCTGTGCCGGTCCACCAGCACGATGCCGTCGGCGCGCTTGAACGAGGCGCCGGTGGGGCAGACGTCGACGCAGGGCGGGTTGGCGCAGTGCTGGCACATCACCGGCGCCGACACGGTGCGGGCAGTGGCGAGTTCCTTGAGGTCGACCTTGCGGATCCACTGCGGAGCGTTCGCGACCTTGGCGTCGGGCAACCCGTTTTCCTTCGCGCAGGCGACGACGCAGGCGCTGCAGTCGGGCGCGCACCGGGTCGCGTCGACGAGCATCCCCCAGCGTACCTTGGCCGACGCGGCGGCCTCGGGCGCGCGGCCGTGGGCGATCTCGAACAGCACGACGTTGGGCGCGATCGCGACGCCGGCGAGGCCGGCCGACGCCCAGCCGACGAAACGGCGGCGGTTGGTGTCTATTTCGCTCATCGCACGGACTCGGCAGTCGCGGCGACGCGCGCCGAGCGCTGCGACGAGTGGCACTCGAAGCAGTCGGGACTCGCGGCCACTTTGCGGTGGCACTCGGCGCAGAAGCCCTCGCGGCCCGCCGCGTTGCGCCCGAGCACGCTGCCGGTCTCCTTGTCCGCGTGGCAGTCGACGCAGCCAGCGAGGCTGTGCTTGGTCGTCCGCACGCCGTCCTTCACCGTGCGCTGGCTCTGGTGGCGCAAGAGGTCCATGTGGTTGCGGCGCATGAACGCGGTGTCCTCGACGCAGGCGGCCTTGGGCGCGGTCGGTGCCGCCTTGGTCGCATCCCCGGCCGCGAAGGCGCCCGCGGCGACCGAGGCGGCGAGGGCAAGCGCGACCGCGGCCGTCCGCAGGAGGCGGCGGCCGGCGAGGGCGGGGAGGCGGGCTTGCACGGCGGTCATCGCGCTATTCGCCGAGCCCCATCTGGATGTACCCGGTGGGGCAGACGTCCTTGCAGATGTGGCAGCCGATGCACTTGTCGTAGTCGGTGGTCACGTAGCGGCCGAGGGTGGCCTCCTTCTTCGGCACCTTGGTGACCGCCCCCTGCGGGCAATAGACGATGCAGTTGTCGCACTCGAAGCACATGCCGCAGCTCATGCAGCGCTTGGCCTCGGCCAGCGTCTCGCTCTCGGAGAGCGCCATCAGCCGCTCGTCGATGTTGCCCAGGACGTTGTGGGCGTCGATCTCGCGCTCGGCTCGCTCGGCGCGCGCAACCGGGCTGAAGTGCCCGAGGAAGAGCTCCTCGGCCTGGATCACGTAGCGGTCCGAGCGGTCGTCGAAGTTGTGGATCGCCGCCTTGCTGCCGTCGGTTCCGCGGATCGGCTCCGCCACCGTCTCGAACCGGGTGCCGGCCTCCTGCATCTTCTTTGCGAGGCTGAACGAGTTGACGTCGACCTTCGGCCGCCGGTCGAGCTCGAGGCCGGCGATGTAACGGTCGATGCCCTCGGCGGCGATGCGGCCGTGGCCGATCGCGGTGGTGAGCAGGTGCGGCTTGATCGCGTCGCCGCCGACGAACACGCCCGGCTCGGTGACGAGGTTCTTGTCGACCCGCGCGAGTCCCCTGTCGTTGCTGAGGCCGTCCATTCCGGTCCAGTCGACGACCTGCCCGATGGCGGTGACCACGAGGTCGCAGGGGATGTCGTGGACCGTGCCTTCCTTCTTCACCATCTTCTTGTTGACCCACTCGACGTCCTGCACGCGCAGCGCCGTGGCCCGGCCCGTGCCGTCCTTGACGACCTCGATCGGGACGACCAGCGGCTCGATCCGCACGCCTTCCTGCAGCACCGCGGCGATCTCGTGCTTCAGCGCCGGCATCTCGGCGATCGTGCGCCGGTAGGCGATCACGACCTCCGCTTCGGCGCGCCCGTCCCTCGTGCCCTTGCGCAGGCTGCCGTCGGCGTTGCGTGCGCCGAGCCGGCGGGCGACCGACGCGCAGTCCATTGCGGTGTCGCCGCCGCCGATGACGACGATGCGCCGGCCCGCGGCCTCGCTCGTTCCCTCGTTGTAGTCGTGCAGGAACGACAGCCCGTCGACGACGTTCGGCGCATCGTTGCCGGGCACGTCGAGCCCGCTGCCGCGCTGGGCACCGATGCCAAGGTAGACGGCGTCGAAGTCGCGCTTCAGGTCGGCGAGGCTCACGTCGACGCCGACCTTGACGTTGACGCGCGACTCGACGCCCATGTCGAGGATGCGCTGGATCTCGGCATCGACGACGTCGTGCGGCGTCCGGTAGTCGGGCAGGCCGAAGCTCAGCATGCCGCCGAGCTTGTTGAACGCCTCGAACACGACCACCGCGTGGCCGCGGCGGCGCAGGTGGTATGCGGCGGACAGGCCGGCGACGCCGCCGCCGACGATCGCGACACGCCTGCCGGTTTCCTTCGCTGGCGGCGCGAACTTGAGGCCGTGCTCCAGCGCCCAGTTGCCGAGGTAGTGCTCGACCGAGTTGATGCCGACGTATCCTTCGAGCTTGTTGCGATTGCAGCCGGTCTGGCAGGGGGCCGGGCACACGCGGCCCATGATCGCCGGGAAGGGGTTGGCCTCGGTGATCCGCCGCCAGGCGTACTCCTGCCAGCTCATCGTCGGCTTGCCGTCCGGACCCTTCGGCGGCTTCTCGATGCCGGCGACGATGTTGAGGTAGCTGCGGATGTCCTCGCCGGCTGGGCAGCTGCCCTGGCAGGGTGGCGTCGACTGGATGTAGGTCGGGCACTTGTACGACCAGCTGGCCTGGAAGATCTGCTGCCGCCACGACTTGAAGCTGGTCTCGCCATCCTGATAACGGCGGAAGTTGAGTTTTTCGGGCTGCAGGGTCGTCGTCGTGTTCATCGCTTGCGTCTCCGCGGTGAGCTGTTCCGTTTGCTGTTCGATCACTGTTTGGCGCCGAGTCGGATCGCCGTGCTGACGAGCTGGTGGACGCCGCCGACCATGCCCATCTTGAAGCCGTAATAGGGCAGCACCGTGCTGAACTGCGCCTTGCAGATCGCGCAGATGGTCGCCACGAAATTGACCCCGTCGCGATCGGCCACTTCGCGCAGCGCCTCCATCCGGGGCAGCGCGCCCTTGACGCGCAGGTCGAGGAGCTCGTCGGTCAAAAGGCCCCCGCCGGCGCCGCAGCAGAACGTCCGCTCGTGCGTCGTCTCCGGCGCCATCTCGACGTAGTGGTTGGCGACGGCGCGGATGATCGCGCGCGGGATCTCGAACTGGCCGCCGGGTGTGTCGCCCATCCGCGAGGCCCGGGCGACGTTGCAGGAATCGTGAAAGGTGACGATCCGGTGGTCGTTGGCCGCCGGGTCGAGCGTCAATGCGCCTCGCCCGATCAGGTCCCAGGTGAGTTCGCAGATGTGCGTGGGCTGGCGAAAGTTCGGGTCGAGCTGGCGCTGCAGCGCCTGCGCGAACGGGTCGGTCCCGCCGGCGCCGATGCCGGTGAGCGTGTTCCAGAAGCTGTAGGCGATGCGCCAGGCGTGACCGCACTCGCCGACCACGATGCGCTTGACCCCGAGGTCCAGCGCCGCCTCGCGCACCCGCAGCGCCATCCGCCGCATGTGCTCGTAGCTGCCGATGAACAGGCCGAAGTTGCCCGCTTCCGAAGCGTGCGACGACAGCGTCCAGGAAATCCCCGCCGCGTGGAAGACCTTCGCATAGCCGATCAGGCTGTCGACGTGCGGCTCGGCGAAGAAGTCGGCCGACGGCACGACGAGCAGGACGTCGGCGCCCTTTTCGTCGACCGGGAAGCGCACGTCGACGCCGGTTTCGTCCTTGACGTCCTCCTCGAGGCCTTCCAGCGTGTTGGCGAGCGCGGGGCCGGGCAGGCCGAGGTTGTTGCCGATCCGGTGGACCTTGGCGATGATCTCGTTCGGGTACTTCTGGCCGAGACCGACGCTGTCCATGATCTCCTTGGCCGCCATCGTGATCTCGGCGGTGTCGATTCCGTACGGGCAGAACACCGCGCAGCGCCGGCACTCGGAGCACTGGTTGTAGTAGGTGTACCACTGGTCGAGCACGTCGCGGGTCAGCTCGCGCGCGCCGACCAGCTTCGGGAACAGCTTGCCGGGCAGCGTGAAGTGCCGGCGGTAGACGCTGCGCATCAGTTCCTGGCGCGCGACCGGCATGTTGAGCGGGTCCTGCGTGCCGATGAAGTAATGGCACTGCTCGGCGCAGGCGCCGCAGCGCACGCACGCGTCCATGTAGACCTTGAGCGAGCGGTACTTGCCCAGGAGCTCGCCCATCTTGGCGAGCGCCTTCTCCTGCCAGTCGGGCACGAGTTCGCCGGGGAAGCCCAGCGCTTCCTGGATCTTTTCGTTCGCGACGTTGGGGCGCGAGGCCGCCATCGCGCCGGGAACGAGCGGCAGCGGGGCGCAGGGATCGCGCAGCGGCGGGGCCTTGATCTCGGCAGCCATGGCAGGCCTCAGCCGTCCATCCGCGCGGCCCACGGCGCGAGGTGCCGCGCCTCGCGCGGGTCGTCGGGCTGGTTGCGCGTCGGCGAGAAGAACACGCCCGGCACGTGCAGCAGCTTGGAGAACGGGAAGACGATCATCAGCGCCGCGACCAGCAGGAGGTGCAGCCACAACAGCGGGTCGGCGGGCAGCGGCTGCCACGCGAAGGTCATGAGGCCGCGGAAGAACGCCTTGACCGCGGGGACGTCGGTGCGGGTGACGAACTTCATCGCCAGGCCCGAGAGCCCGATCGCGACCAGCAGCGCCAGCATCAGGTGGTCGGAAGGCGTCGAGATGATGCGCACCCGCGGTATCCGGATCCGCCGCAACCAC
>DATIUK010000358.1:0-4515 GCA_035466885.1 Casimicrobiaceae bacterium | reverse complement strand
CCGGCCTGCCACGCTTCGACGCGATCCGGGCCGAGCACGTGACCCCAGCGACCGAGGAGCTGCTGCGTCGCGCGCGGGCGACCGTCGAGGCGGTCGTCGGCGACGCGCGAGCGCCGACCTGGTCGACGCTGGTCGAGCCGATCGCCGAGGTCCTCGACGGCCTCGAGCGCGCCTGGGGCGCGACCGCGCACCTCAACGCCGTCGTCAGCACGCCGGCGCTGCGCGACGCCTACAACGGCAACCTGCCCGCCGTCACCGCGTTCTTCACCGAGCTCGGCCAGGACCGGCGTCTGTTCGAGCGCTACAAGGCGCTTGCCGCGGGACCCGAATACCCGATGCTCGAGCCCGCCCGGCGTCGCCTGATCGACAACGAGCTGCGCGATTTCCGGTTGGGCGGCGCCGAGCTGCCCGACGACGCCAAGGCGCGCTTCAAGGCGCTGCAGGAGGAGAGCGCCAACCTCTCGGCGCAGTTCGACGATCACGTGCTCGACGCAACCAACGACTGGGCGCTCGTCGTCGTCGACGAGAACGCGCTGGTCGGAGTTCCCGCGGACGTCGTCGCGGAGGCGCGCTCGGCCGCCGAGGCCGACGGCGTGTCCGGCTGGAAGCTCTCGCTGCGCATGCCCTGCTATCTGCCGGTGATGCAATACGCCGACGACCGCGCGCTGCGGGCAGCGATGCACCGCGCGTACAGCACCCGCGCCTCCGACCTCGGCACGCACCCGGAGTGGGACAACACCGCCTTGCTCGACCGGATCGTGGCGCTGCGCGCCGAGGAGGCGAAGCTGCTCGGGTTCGCGAACTTCGCCGAGCTCTCGCTCGCCCGCAAGATGGCGAGCGACCCCGCCGAGGTGCTCGCCTTCCTGCGCGACCTCGCCGCGCGCGCGCGCCCCTACGCCGAGCGCGACATCGCCCTGATCGCCGGGTTCGCGCGCGCCGACCTCGGGCTCGCCGAACTCGCGCCCTGGGATCTCGCCTGGGCGTCGGAGAAGCTCAAGGCCCACCGCTACGCGTTCTCGGAGCAGGAGGTCCGGCAGTACCTTCCCGAGCCCGCGGTGCTGGCGGGGCTGTTCCGCGTCGTCGAGACCATCTACGGCGTGCGCATCCGCGAATCGCAGGCAGCCACCTGGCACCCGACGGTCCGCTTTTTCGACATCGCGACTCCCGACGGCTCGCTGGTCGGCCAGTTCTACCTCGACCTCTACGCGCGTCCGGGCAAGCAGGGCGGCGCGTGGATGGACGACGCAATCAACCGCCGCCGCTTCGGCGATCGCCTGCAGCACCCCGTCGCCTACCTCACCTGCAACCTCTCGGCACCGGTCGGCGGCAAGCCGGCGACCTTCACGCACGACGAGGTCATCACGCTGTTCCACGAGTTCGGCCACGGCCTGCACCAGCTGCTGACGCGCGTCGACGTGGCGGGCGTCTCGGGCATCCAGGGCGTCGAGTGGGACGCGATCGAGCTGCCCAGCCAGATCATGGAAAACTGGTGCTGGGAGTGGGAGGTCGTCGCGCCGATGACCGCGCACGTCGACACGGGGGCGCCGCTGCCGCGGGCGCTCTTCGACCGGATGCTCGCGGCGAAGAATTTCCAGAGCGGAATGGGAACACTGCGCCAGGTCGAGTTCGCGCTGTTCGACATGCTGCTGCACTCGGCGTACGCGCCGGGCGGCGGCGGCGCCTGGGGGTCGCCGCAGGCGCTCGTCGACGACGTCCGGCGCGAGGTCGCCGTCGTTCCGCACGCCGGCTACGACCGCAGCCTGCAGTCGTTCAGCCACATCTTCGCCGGCGGCTACGCGGCCGGTTACTACAGCTACAAGTGGGCCGAGGTGCTCTCCGCCGACGCCTACGCGCGGTTCGAGGAGGAAGGCGTGCTGTCGCCGGCGGTCGGCGAGAGCTTCCGCGACGAGGTGCTCGCGCGCGGGGGCAGCCGCCCGGCGATGGAGTCCTTCATCGCCTTCCGCGGCCGGCCGCCCCAACTCGACGCCCTTCTGCGGCATAATGGGATGGAGAGTCCCGCCTGACGAGGCGAGGAAGGAGCGAGCATGATCGCTGTCCCCCGCATGCTGGCCGGCGTTTGCTGCGCGGCGTTGCTCGCCACCGCCGCCGACACCCCGGCGCAGGAAAAGCAGGTCTACCGTTACACCGACAAGGACGGCAACGTCGTCTACACCGATCGCGCACCGCCCGGCGATTCGAAGGACGTGCAGTCGAAGCGGCTCGGCCCCAACTACATCGAGACCAACGAGCTGCCGCTGGCCGCGCGGCAGGCGATGGAACGTTATCCGGTGACGCTGTACACCTTCGCCTGCGGCGAGCTCTGCCAGAATGCCGAGGGGCTCCTCAACCGGCGCGGCGTGCCGTTTGCGACCGTCAACGTCGAGGACCCCAAGAACGCCGAGCGGCTGAAGGCGCTCACCGGCGACACGCAGGCACCGGTGCTGCAGGTCGGCGACAAGCTCCACGTCAAGGGCTTCAACGAGGCGCGCTGGCAGGCGATGCTCGACGACGCCGGCTATCCGAAGTCCCCGGCGACCCGCCGGGCGCAGCCGTTGCGACCGCCCGTCGCCACGACGCCGGCACGCCCGGAGACGCCACCCGTCGCAGCCACGCCCACGCCGGGCGGCGGCTACCCGAAGCAATAACCCGGCACCGGCTGCCACGGGGCTGGCGGCCGGCCGTGCCGCCGCCAGCGTCCCTGCCGCAACGCGATGAAGATCGCCACCTGGAACGTCAACTCGCTCAACGTGCGGCTGCCACGGCTCCTCGAGTGGCTCCCGCTGGCGCAGCCCGACGTGCTCTGCCTGCAGGAAACCAAGCTCGAGGACGCGAAGTTCCCGCGCCGCGAGATCGAGGACGCGGGCTACGTCGCGCACTTCTCCGGGCAGAAGACGTACAACGGCGTCGCGCTGCTGGTGCGCGCAGGCCTGGGGCCGGCCGCCGACGTAACCACCGCGCTGCCGGGGTTCGCCGACGAGCAGAAGCGCGTGATCGCCGGCACCGTCGGCACGACGCGCGTCGTCGGCTTCTACGTGCCCAACGGCCAGGCGGTCGACAGCGACAAGTACCGCTACAAGCTCGGCTGGTGTGCCGCCGCCACCGCGTACCTGTCCGCCGAGCTCGCCGCGCACCCGTCGCTGGCCGTCGTCGGCGACTTCAACATCGCGCCCGAGGATCGCGATGTCCACGATCCCGCGGCCTGGGCGGGCCAGGTGCTGTGCAGCGACGCCGAGCGCGCGGTTTTCCGCGACTGGCTTGCGCTGGGGCTCGCCGATGGCTTCCGCCTTTTCGAGCAGCCGCCCGCGACGTTCAGCTGGTGGGACTACCGCCAGCTCGCCTTCCCCAGGAACCGCGGCCTGCGCATCGACCACGTGCTGCTCTCGCCCCCGCTCGCCGCACGCTGCCAGAGCTGCAGGATCGACCGCAACGTGCGCAAGGGCGACAAGCCGTCGGACCACGCCCCGGTCATCGCCGACGTCGCCGACACGTGATCGTCCACCGGACCCCGGCCCGCGACTGCCGGCGCAAGAAGTGCGAAGGCAACCCGGCGCATCCCTGACGCAGGCGCGCGGCGCCGACGTCAGCCGGTGCCGCTGCCGATGCCGCCGCCGCGGACCTCGGCTTCGAGGCCCAACTCCTGGATCTTGCGCGTCAGCGTATTGCGCCCCCAGCCCAGCCACTGGGCGGCCTCCATCCGGTGGCCGCCGGTGTGCACGAGGGCGCGCAGGATCAGCGTGCGCTCGAACTCCTTTTCCAGGCGATCGCCGACCGCGCGCTCGCCGCGCGCGAGCGCCGCGGCGAGCTCCCGGTCGAGCGCACGCTGCCAGCCGCCCTCGCTGCCGCCGGAGTCCTCGCCGCCCGGCGCCGTGCGGATCTCGGGCGGCAGGTCCGGGACCTCGATCCTCTGCCCGGGCGCCATCACCGTGAGCCAGTGGCACATGTTCTCGAGCTGGCGCACGTTGCCGGGAAACGGGAACGCGGCGATGACCTTCCCCGCGTCGTCGGAAAGGACCTTGGGCTCGACGGCCAGTTCGCGCGCGCTCTTTTGCAGGAAGTGCCGCGTGAGCGGCGCGATGTCCTCCTGGCGCTCGCGCAGCGGAGGCAGCCGCAGCCGGACGACGTTGAGCCGGTGCATCAGGTCCTCGCGGAACAGCCCCTGGCGCACGCGCTCCTCGAGGTTCTGGTGCGTCGCCGCGATCACGCGCACGTTGGCCCGCATCGGCGCGTGGCCGCCGACGCGGTAGTACTCGCCGTCGGCGAGCACGCGCAGCAGCCGCACCTGCAGGTCGGCGGGCATGTCGCCGATCTCGTCCAGGAACAGAGTGCCGCCCTCCGCCTGCTCGAAGCGCCCGCGGCGCAGTGCCTGCGCGCCGGTGAACGAGCCGCGCTCGTGGCCGAACAGTTCCGATTCCAGAAGATCCTTCGGCATGGCTGCGGTGTTGATGGCGACGAACGTCTTTTCGGCGCGGCTCGAATGGCGGTGCAGCGCGAGCGCCACCAGCTCCTTGCCCGTTC
>DATIUK010000357.1:0-2988 GCA_035466885.1 Casimicrobiaceae bacterium | reverse complement strand
CGAGCGCGGCGATCACGTCGGGGCGGTCGGCCCGGCACTCCAGCGCCAGCGCACCCTGCCCGACCGCCGGCAGGCTCTCGTCGGGATCGAGCAGCGCCGCGATCCGCGCGCCGAAGCCCAGGCGCTTGAGGCCCGCCGCGGCGAGGATGATCCCGTCGTACCGTCCTTCGTCGAGCTTGCGCAGTCGCGTGTTGACGTTGCCGCGCAGCGGCTCGATCGCGAGCAGCGGATCGCGCTCGCGCAACTGCGCCTCGCGCCGCAGGCTCGACGTGCCCACGCGCGCGCCGCCGGGGAGCTGCGCGAGGTCGAGGTAGTGGTTGGACACGAACGCGTCGCGCGGATCCTCGCGGACGGGAATCGCCGCCAGCACGAAGCCGGCGGGCATCTCCATCGGCACGTCCTTGAGCGAATGCACCGCAAGGTCGGCGCGACCCTCGGCCATCGCGATCTCCAGCTCCTTGATGAACAGCCCCTTGCCGCCGATGTCGGCCAGCGGCTGGTCGAGGATCCGGTCGCCCTGTGTCGTCAGGCCGAGAAGCTCGACCACGCAGTCGGGATGCAGCGCGGCGAGGCGTTCGCGAATGTGCTGCGCCTGCCACATCGCCAGCGCGGATTCGCGGGTCGCGATGGTGAGCCGCCGTGGGGTGATCGTCGAAGCCATGAGGGACGTTCCGGGAAAGGGCGCTGGCGACCACGCCGCCGGAGCCGACGGGCGCGAGCGCCGCGGTGCGTGGGAGCGGCGGATTCTAGCAGGTCGCTGCCCGGCACTCCGTGACGCGCGAGCCACCGGGTGGAACGGAGCGCGATGCGGCCGCGGTGGCGCCGGCGGCGCCCATGCGCGACGGCGAGCGACTATGATTGGAAGTTCGACCACGGTTTCGGGGACGTCCATGCGCATCGTGATCACCGGCGGCGCCGGTTTCCTGGGCAAGCGCCTCGCGCGCGCCCTCCTCGAGCGCGGCGCGCTGACCGACGCCCGTGGCGCCGCGCGCCCGGTGCGCGAGGTCGTGCTGCTCGACCTCGTGCCCGCGCACGGCCTCTCCGACCCGCGCGTTCGCGTCGTCGCCGGCGATCTCGCGGACCCGGCCGTCATCGCCGCGGTGATCACGCCGGACACCGACTCGGTGTTCCACCTCGCCGCGGTCGTCAGCGGCCAGGCCGAAGCCGACTTCGACATCGGCATGCGCGTCAACCTCGACGCGACCCGGCAGCTCCTCGATCGCTGCCGGGCGCTGCCCGCTCCGCCGAAGTTCGTGTTCGCGAGCTCGATCGCCGTCTTCGGCGGCCGGCTGGCCGATCCCGTCCCCGACGACGCGCCGCTCACCCCGCATTCGTCGTACGGCACGCAGAAGGTGATCGGCGAGTTGCTGGTCGCCGACCTCGCGCGGCGCGGCGCAATCGACGGCCGCAGCCTGCGCCTGCCGACGGTGACCGTGCGCCCAGGCAAGCCCAACCAGGCGGCCTCTTCGTTCGCGAGCGGCATCATTCGCGAGCCGCTGGCCGGCGTCGAGGCGGTCTGCCCGGTGGCGCCGGGAACGCGGATGTGGGTGCAGTCGCCGCGCGCGGTGATCGCCAACCTCGTCCTGGGACACGAGGCGCCGGCCACGGCGTTCGCGGCCAGCCGGTCGGTCAACGTGCCCGGCCTTTCCGTCGCCGTCGGCGACATGGTTGCCGCCCTGCGCGACGTCGCGGGCGACCCGGTCGCCGACCGCGTGCGCTGGCAGCACGACCCCCGGATCGACCGCATCGTCTCGACCTGGCCGGCCGAGCTCGCCGCCGAACACGGCCGCGCGCTGGGGATGCACGCCGACGCCGATTTCGGCGCCATCGTCCGCGCCTACATCGCCGACCAGGCCGCTGCGTCGGCCGGGAAGCGCTGACCTGCGCCGCGGTCGCCACCTTCGCCCTCACCCGAGAACCCGATGAAGATCACCGCCGCCAAGGTCATCGTCTGCTGCCCCGGACGCAACTTCGTGACCCTCAAGATCACGACCGACGAAGGCGTCCACGGCATCGGCGACGCGACGCTCAACGGCCGCGAGCTCGCCGTCGCCTCGTACCTCGCCGATCACCTCTGCCCGCTGCTGGTCGGCCGCGACCCGCGGCGCATCGAGGACATCTGGCAGTACTTCTACAAGGGCGCGTACTGGCGCCGCGGCCCGGTGACGATGTCGGCGATCGCGGCGGTCGACATGGCGCTGTGGGACATCCTCGGCAAGCTCGCCGGGATGCCGCTCTACCAGCTCCTGGGCGGCGCGTCGCGCGACAGCGTGCTCGTCTACACACACGCGACGGGTCGCGACATCCCGGAGACGCTCGCCGCGTTCGAGCGCTACCGTGCGCAGGGCTACAAGGCGATCCGCGCGCAGTGCGGCGTTCCGGGAATGAAGTCGGTCTACGGCGTCGCCAAGGGCGACGCCGCGTACGAACCCGCGACCAAGGACTGGCCGGAGGAGCAGTCGTGGTCGACCGAGAAGTACCTCGACTTCGCGCCGAAGCTCTTCGAGGCGGTACGCGCGAAGTTCGGCTTCGACGTCCACCTGCTGCACGACGTCCACCACCGCCTGACGCCGATCGAGGCCGCGCGCCTCGGCAAGTCGGTCGAGCCCTACCGGCTGTTCTGGCTCGAGGACCCCACGCCGGCCGAGAACCAGGACGCGTTCCGGCTGATCCGCGAGCACACGGTGACGCCGATCGCCGTCGGCGAGGTGTTCAACAGCCTGTGGGACTGCAAGCAGCTGATCGAGGAGCAGCTGATCGACTACATCCGCGCGACGCTCACCCACGCCGGCGGCATCACCCACCTGCGCCGCATCGCCGACTTCGCCGCGATCTACCAGGTGCGCACCGGCTGCCACGGCCCGTCCGACCTGTCGCCGGTCTGCATGGGCGCCGCGCTGCACTTCGACCTGTGGGTGCCCAACTTCGGCATCCAGGAGTACATGGGCTATCCGGCGCCGGCGCTGGAAGTCTTTCCGCACGCCTGGA
>DATIUK010000356.1:0-4662 GCA_035466885.1 Casimicrobiaceae bacterium | reverse complement strand
ACCCCCAGCGCGGCGAACACCAGCAGCGTCACCCACGCCGACCCCGCCAGCGCGAACCCGAGCGCCGCACCCATGAACGGCGCCGTGCACGGCGAGGCGACGACGACGGCGAGCACGCCCGACAGCAGCGCGTCGAGGCTGCGGTTGCGCGCGGTGAGCCCGGCGAGGCCCGCCGGCGCGAACTGCCCGAACTCGAACACCCCGGAGAGGTTCAGCGCCAGCACGAAAAAGAGCGCGGCCAGCAGTGACACGACCGCCGGCGACTGCAGCTGGAAGCCCCAGCCCAGTTCCTCTCCCGCCGCCCGCAGCGCAAAGAGGCCGAGCCCCAGCGCGACGAAGGTCAGCACGACGCCGGTCGCATAGGCGACGGCCTCGCGGCGCAGGGTCGACGGGCGGTCGTGATGCGTGGCGAATCCCAGCACCTTGATCGACAGCACCGGGAACACGCAGGGCATGAGATTGAGCAGCACCCCGCCCAGCAGCGCGAACAGCGCGGCGAGCCCGAGCGCGAGGTCGGCCTGCGGGGCCGGCGGCGGCGCGAGGTTGAGTTTCGGTGCCGCGGCCAGTGCGGGCTTGGCGCCGGCCACGACATTGCCGGCCAGCGGGAGGTCGAGCGTCGCCGCCGCGACGCCGCCGCCGAGCGAGCCGGACGCGGTGAGCACGCCGGCAAGCCGGGGCAGCGAGCCAGCGAAGTCGTTCGCGACCGGCAGCACCAGCCGGTACGCGTCGCCTTCGCGCGTCAGCTTCTGCGGCACCGAAGGCTCGATCTCGCGCTCGGCATAGGGAAAGAAGCGCAGTGTCCCGGGCTCGCCCGTGCCCGCTGGCGGAACGAGGGTCAGCACGATGGACGATCCTTGACCGGCGGCGCTCGCCTGCCATCCGGTCAGCGGCCGCGGCAGCGCCCGCCGCGCCGCCTCGATCGGCGCCGCCCAGGTCGGGTCGGGGCCGGCGGCGGCGGCCACCGGCAGCGTCAGCGCGAGTTCGACCGACTCGGGGATGCAGGTCTCCTTGCACACCAGCCAGTCGACGTTCGCCTTCACGGTCTCCCGGCCGCCCGGTGCCACCGACGGCGGCACCTTCAGGTCGACGAGGTGGAGGACCTCGCCCTCGTGGCCGTAGTTGATCAGCGGACCGGCCGGCAGCGCGTGCGGCGCCGGCCACTGGATCGGACCTGCGGCGAAGCCCGACGGCAGCTTCCAGTCGATCGTCGTCGGCAGCCCGGAATCGCCGGGATTCTGCCAGTAGACGTGCCAGCCGGGTTTCATCTTGAGGCGCAGCGCGACCGTGGTCGGCTGGCCCGGAACCCAGGCGGTGCGCTCCGGCACGAGTTCGGCCTCGACGCGCGGCGTGCGCACCGGCTCGGCGAGAGCCACTGCGGCATGGCCGAGCAACGCAGCGAGGGCGACGCCGGCGACCGCCGCGACGAAGACGCCCGTGCCGGTGCTGCGGGGCGGGGCGGCGAAACGGGTCGCGGGGTTGGCGCGGTCGGTGGCGAAGGCCATGCCTGTGCGGTTCGGTCGGGTTGGGCTCAAGGGTCGGCTCGGGCGCGGCAGCCGGGGCGGCGGCGCGCCGCCCTGCTCCGCTTGGTGCCCTGGCCGGTGGCTTTGGTTCCCGCCGCTGGCGACCCCGGGGCGGCGCCATTCTAACGCGGGAGGATACGCGCCCGAGCGAAGCTTGGTAGAATCGCGGCTTCCTTTGGGGAGTAGCCGCCCTCGATCACGAGGGGGGTGCGTCAACATGCTTGGCCTTGCGTTCCGGCCATGGCGCATCCGGCGCCGCGCGAGCGGTCATCTGGCGAGACCATCGGCGACGCGCCTTTTGACCCGGGGTCGGATGGCGGTGCGTTCGCCGTTGGCCCGTCGGCATCCGACCCCCGAAAGCCCCTGTGGAAGCCTTCCTCGTTTCGACCGCCGTCGTCGCCCTGGGCGAGATCGGCGACAAGACGCAGTTGCTGGCACTCGTGCTCGCCGCCCGCTTCCAGCGGCCGCTGCCGATCATCGCCGGGATCTTCGTCGCCACCATCGCCAACCACACCCTGGCCGGCTACATTGGCAACCTGCTCCAGGGGATGATCCCGGCCGAGTACCTGCGCTGGGCGGTGGCGCTGTCGTTCTTCGCCGTGGCACTGTGGGCGCTGAAGCCCGACACCCTCGACGACGGCGACCAGCCGCCGCCGACGTCGCGCTGGGGCGTGTTCGGGGTCACCGTCGTCGCCTTCTTCCTCGCCGAGATGGGCGACAAGACGCAGGTCGCGACCGTGGTGCTGGCGGCCCGGTTCGCCTCGCTCACCGCAGTGGTGATCGGGACGACGCTCGGCATGCTGCTCGCCAACGTCCCGGTGGTAATGATCGGCAAGGCCGCATCGGCGCGGATCCCGTTCAAGGCGGTGCGCATTTCGGCGGCGCTGCTGTTCGCCGGGCTGGGCGTCTACGCCCTCCTCGCCGGCGACGCGGCCGCCGGCTGAACGACGACGGGCGGACGGGGGCCGCGCCCCCGCCGGTATAATTCTTCGTTTGCGTCCGCGCCACGGCGCGAGCCCCTCGCCCGCCGTCGAGAATCAACGCCATGAAGCCATTCAATCCCGCTGAACTCGAAGCCGCCGCCCGGACGCACTGGGACGCCGCCGACGCGTACCGCGCCCGCGAGAACGACCCGCGCTTCCCCAAGGGCAAGTTCTACTGCGTCTCGATGCTGCCCTACCCGTCCGGCCGGCTGCACATGGGGCACGTGCGCAATTACACGATCAACGACGTGATGGCCCGGCAGCTGCGGATGCAGGGCTACAACGTGCTGATGCCGATGGGCTGGGATGCGTTCGGCCTGCCCGCCGAGAACGCGGCGATGAAGAACGGCGTGCCGCCGGCGCAGTGGACCTACGAGAACATCGCCTACATGAAGGGCCAGATGCAGGCGATGGGGCTCGCTATCGACTGGTCGCGCGAGGTCGCCGCCTGCGACCCGGCGTACTACAAGTGGAACCAGTGGCTGTTCCTGCGCATGCTGGAAAAGGGCATCGCCTACCGCAAGACGCAGGTCGTCAACTGGGATCCGGTCGACCAGACGGTGCTCGCCAACGAGCAGGTGATCGACGGCCGCGGTTGGCGCACCGGCGCGGTGGTCGAGAAGCGCGAGATCCCCGGCTACTACCTCCGGATCACCGACTACGCCGAGGAGTTGCTCGCGTTCCTCGACCGGATGCCCGGCTGGCCGGAGCGCGTGAAAACGATGCAGGCCAACTGGATCGGCAAGAGCCAGGGCGTGCGCTTCGCCTTCCCGCACGACATCCGCGACGGCGAAGGCGCGCCGATCGGCGACGGCCGGATGTACGTGTTCACCACACGCGCCGACACGATCATGGGCGTGACGTTCTGCGCCGTGGCCGCCGAGCACCCGCTCGCACTCCATGCTGCGCGCAGCAACCCGGCGCTCTCGGCGTTCATCGACGAGTGCCGGCACGGCAGCGTCGCCGAGGCCGACCTCGCGACGATGGAAAAGAAGGGCATGCCCACCGGCCTCTTCGTCACCCATCCGCTGACCGGCGACAAGGTCGCCGTGTGGGTCGGCAACTATGTGCTGCTGGGCTATGGCGACGGCGCGGTGATGGGCGTGCCCGCGCACGACGAGCGCGACTTCGCGTTCGCGCTGAAGTACGGCCTCGCGATCCGGCAGGTCGTCGCCGTCGGCGGCGAGACGTTCTCCGCCACCGCGTGGGCGCCCTGGTACGAGGACAAGGCGCGCGGCGTCTGCGTCAATTCCGGCAAGTACGACGGTCTC
Organism: Casimicrobiaceae bacterium; assembly: GCA_035466885.1. Taxonomy (GTDB): domain Bacteria; phylum Pseudomonadota; class Gammaproteobacteria; order Burkholderiales; family Casimicrobiaceae; genus CAIWHR01. The sequence continues at coordinate 888 of DATIUK010000356.1, read as the reverse complement.
GGCTACGGCGCCGCCGTCGACGCCATCGCCGCCGACCTCGCCGCCAAGGGGCTGGGCGAGAAGCGCACGACGTACCGGCTGCGCGACTGGGGCATCTCGCGCCAGCGCTACTGGGGCACGCCGATCCCGATCATCCACTGCGCCGACTGCGGCGACGTCCCGGTGCCGGATCGCGACCTGCCGGTGGTGCTGCCCGAGGACTGCGTGCCCGACGGCAGCGGCAACCCGCTGGCGAAGCGCGAGGATTTCCTCGACGTCGCCTGCCCGCGCTGCGGCAAGCCGGCGCGGCGCGAGACCGACACGATGGACACCTTCGTCGACTCGTCGTGGTACTACATGCGCTATGCGTGCCCCGACGCGCCGGCGATGGTCGACGCGCGCAACGACTACTGGATGCCGATGGACCAGTACATCGGCGGCATCGAGCACGCGATCCTGCATCTGCTCTACGCGCGGTTCTGGACCAAGGTGATGCGCGACATGGGCCTCGTCGCCTTCGACGAGCCGTTCACGCGGCTGCTGACCCAGGGCATGGTGCTCAATCACACGTACTTCCGGCGCAACGACCGGGGCGGCATCGACTACTTCCCGCCGTCCGAGGTGATGCCGATCGCCGACGCCGGCGGCCGCATCGGCGGCGGCCGGCTCCCGGACGGCACCAGCGTCGAGTACGGCGGCGTCACCAAGATGTCGAAATCGGAACGCAACGGCGTCGACCCCGAGGATCTCATCGCGCGCTACGGTGCCGACACGGCGCGCCTCTTTGTCATGTTCGCCTCGCCCCCCGAGGCCACGCTCGAGTGGTCGGACGCCGGCGTCGAGGGCAGCTTCCGGTTCCTCAAGCGGCTGTGGGCGTTCGCGCAGGCCACCGCGGCGACGATCCGCGAC
>DATIUK010000355.1:0-6810 GCA_035466885.1 Casimicrobiaceae bacterium | reverse complement strand
TGTCGCTCCCGCAGCGCGGGAAAGAGCCGCAGCACGCGGTCGAGCGTCCAGGCGGGGCGATCGCCGGTCGCGACGCGGGCGGTGGCGACGAGGTTCTCGCGCACCGTCAGCGCCGGGAACACCTGCCGGCCCTCGGGAACGAGGCCGATGCCGGCCCGCGCGATCCGGTACGACGGCCACGCCTGCACCGGCGTGCCGTCGAGCACGACGCGCCCGCGCGTGACGGGCACGAGCCCGATGATCGAGCGCACCGCGGTCGACTTGCCCATGCCGTTGCGGCCCAGCAGCGCCAGCACCTCGCCGTGGTGCAGCGCGAACGAGACGCCGAACAGCGCCTGGCTCGCACCGTAGAACGTCTCGATCGCCTCGACCGCGAGCAGCGCCGCCATCGTCAGTCGCCCTGCCCGCCGAGGTAAGCCTCGCGCACCGCCGGGTCGTCGCGGATCGCCTGCGGCGCACCGGTCGCGATGATGCGCCCGTACACGAGCACCGAGACGCGGTCGGCCAGCGAGAACACGGCGTCCATGTCGTGCTCGACCAGCAGCATCGGCACCTCGCGCTTGAGCGAGCGCAGCAGCGCGATCATCTGCGCCGAATCCTCCTGCCCCATGCCCGCCAGCGGCTCGTCGAGCAGCAGCAGCCGCGGCCGGAGCGCCAGCGCCACTGCGAGCTCGAGCTGCCGATGCTCGCCGTGCGACAGGTCGCTGCAGCGCGCATGGGCGACCGCCGCCAGCCCGACCCGCTCGAGGAACGCCGCCGCGGGGCCGCGCAGCGACCCATCGCGGCGGGCGTCGCCGAAGAACCTGAACGAGGAGCCACTCCTCGCCTGGACGGCCATCGCGACGTTGTCGAGCGCACTCATCTGGGGCAGCAGCGTTGTGATCTGGAACGAGCGGCCGAGGCCCAGCTGGGTTCGCCGCCACGCCGGCAGGTGCGTGATGTCGTGGCCGTCGAAGCGGATGGTTCCGCGGTCGGGTGCGAGCTCGCCGGTGAGCTGGGCGATCAGCGTCGTCTTGCCGGCGCCGTTGGGACCGATGATCGCGTGCACCTCGGCGGCGTCGACGGCCAGCGAGACGTCGTCGGTCGCCTTCAGCGCGCCGAATGCCTTGGCGAGTCCGGCCGTTTCGAGCAGGGCGGACACGCGTTCAGCTCCTGCCGCCGACGAGGCCCCAGAGCCCGCGGCGCGCGAAGACGACGAACAGCACCAATAGCGGCCCGAGGATCAGCATCCAGTGCTCGGTCCAGCCGGACAGCAATTGCTCGACCCCGAGCAGCGCGAAAGCGCCCACGATCGGGCCGTACAGCGTTCCGGTACCGCCGAGGATGACCATCACCATCAGCTCGCCGGACTTGACCCAGGCCAGCATGTCCGGCGAGACGAAGCGCGCCGCGTTGGCCCACAGCGCGCCGGCGAGCGCCGCCCCCGCCGCGGCGAGCACGAACGCGACCAGCTTGTAGCGGTACACCGGGTAGCCCAACGCCGAGAGGCGCCGCTCGCTCTGCCGGCAGCCGGAGAGCACCATGCCGAACCGCGAGCGGACGATCGCCGCGCACAACGCGGTCCACGCGACGAGGCAGGCGAGGCAGACGTAGTAGAACGCGGTGGCGCCGCGCAGGTCGAAGCCGGCCAGCGTGTTGCGCCGCTGCATCGACAGCCCGTCGTCGCCGCCGTAGAACTTCACCGAGACGAACAGGTAGAAGAGCATCTGTGCGAACGCGAGCGTGATCATGATGAAGTGGATGCCCGAGGTGCGCAGCGACAGCGCGCCGATCGGCAGCGCGACGAGCGCGGTCACCACGACGGCGAGCGGCCAGACGACCAGCGCCTCGGTGCTGCCGCCCCAGCCGAGGAGCGTCGAGCCGTCCTGGACGTGGAACGCTGCGATCGCCACCACGTAGCCGCCCAGCCCGAACCAGGCGGCGTGGCCGAAGCTCGTGAGCCCGCCGATGCCGAGGATGAGGTCGAGGCTCACCGCCGCGATGGCGTAGATGACGAAGCGCGTGAACGTGGCGATCAGGAACGGCTGGCCGATGCCCTGGGCGATCGCCGGCAGCGCGACGAGCAGCAGGAAGAGCACCAGCAGCGCGACGTGCCGGCGACGCGCCGGCTCGGTTGCGGCAACAGGGGTGCGGGCATCCATCGCGCGACTCGCCTCAGACAGGGAGGAGACCGCGCGGGCGGAACACCAGCACCAGCGCCATCAGGAGGTAGATGGCGGCCGAGGCGAGGCCGGCGCCCAGCGCGTCGGCGGTGGTCGCGGCGAACACCTGCTTCAGGAGTCCGGGCAGGAACGCCCGCGCCAGCGTGTCGACGAGGCCGACCAGCAGCGCGCCGACGAAGGCACCGCGAACGCTGCCGAGGCCGCCGATGACGACGACGACGAAGGTCGCGATCAGGATCTGCTCGCCCATGCCGACCTGGACGGCGAGGATCGGCGCCGCCATCAGGCCGGCGAGGCCGGCCAGCAGCGCACCCAGCGCGAACACCAGCGTGAACAGGAGCCGGATGTCGACACCCAGCGCGCCGACGATCGCCCGGTGGGTCGCGCCGGCGCGGATCAGCATGCCCAGCCGGGTGCGGGCGATGAGGAACGCGAGTCCTCCGGCGACCGCGAGCCCGGTCGCGAGGATTGCGAGGCGGAACGTGGGGTACGGCACGCCGGGGATGATCTCGACCGCGCCGCCGAGCCATGCCGGCGGCTGCATGAACAGCGGCGTGCGGCCGGCGAGGGTCGCCATCAGCTCGTTGAAGAACAGCAGCAGCCCGAAGGTCGCCAGCACCTGGTCGAGATGGTCGCGGTCGTAGAGCCGGCGGATGACCAGGAACTCGATCGCGAGACCGGCGACGCCGGAGGCGACCAGCGCCGCGATCGCCGCCAGCGCGAACGAGCCGGTGCGCCCCGCCGTCGCCGCCGCCGCGTAGGCGCCGACCATGAACAGCGAGCCATGCGCGAGGTTGATCACGCCCATGATGCCGAACACGAGCGTGAGCCCGGCCGCGAGCAGGAACAGCATCACGCCGTACTGCAGGCCGTTCAGCAACTGCTCGAGCAATAGCAGCATCGCAGGCGGGAGTCCGTCGTCGGACCGGCGGTCAAGAAAATGCCCCGCCGGCGGCCCGGCGAGGCAGGTGTGGCGGCGTTCGCGGCGGGTGCCGGATCACATCCTGCAGTCCTTGGCGTAGGCGTCGCCGTGGTTGGTGAGCACCTTGCCCTTGGTGACGATCGCCGGCTTGCCGTCGGCGCCGGTCTCGACCTTGAACGAGTACCAGTCCTGGACCGGATGCTGGTTGGCGCCGAACTTGAAGGCACCGCGGGTGGAGACGAAGTCCGCCTTGCGCAAGGCGGCGCGGAACGCGTCCTCCTTGCCGAGGTCGCCGCCGACCGCCTTCAGCGCCGAGCCGATGAGTTTCGCGGTGTCGTAGCCCTGCTGCGCGTAGACGGTGGGCACGCGGTTGTACTTGGCCGTGAACGCCTTGACGAAGGCCTGGCTCGCCGGGTTGGCGAAGTCGTTGTTCCAGTGGCCGGTGACGTTGACGCCGACCGCCGCGTCGCCGACCGCGGCGAGGATCCGCGGCTCCATCGAGACCTCGGAGACCACCATCGGCGTCGACCCGATCAGCCCCGCCTGCACGTACTGCTTGACGAAGGTGATGCCCTGGCCGCCCGGGTGGAACTGGTAGACGGCCTCGGGCTTCAGCGCGCGGATGCGCGCGAGCTCCGCGGAGAAGTCGGTCTGGTCGAGCTTGGTGTAGATCTCCTCCTGCACCTCACCCTTGAAGTAGCGCTTGAACCCGGTCAGCGCGTCCTTGCCCGCCTGGTAGTTGGGGGCGAGGATCACCATCTTCTTGTAACCGAGGTTGGTCGCCGCCTGGCCGGCCGACTCGTGCAGGCTGTCGTTCTGCCACGAGGCGACGAAGTAGTTCTTGTGGCAATCCTTGCCGGCGAAATTCGACGGACCCGCATTCGGCGACACGTAGAACGCGCCGGCCTCGAGCACCGTCGGCGCGACGGCGCCGGCGACGTTGGAGAAGATCAGCCCGGTGACGAGCTTAACCTTGTCCTGCTGCAGCATCTTGTCGGCGATCTGCTTGCCGTTGGCAGGCTTCAGGTTGTCGTCCTCGACGATGAGCTGAACGGGAACGCCGCCGAGCTTGCCGCCTTCCTCGTCGATGGCGAGCCGGAACGCGTCGCGGACGTCCTCGCCGAGGTAGCCGCCGGGGGTGGTCAGCGTGGTGATCATGCCGATCTTGACCGGCGCCTGCGCGGCGGCAGGGACGGCGCAGAGCAGCGCGAGGGCGGCGAGCAGGGCGGGTGCTTTCATGAGGACTCCGTCGGGGATGGTGGCGGGGTTCGACCCGGGCGCCCGGGGCGCGCAAACCTGCGAGTATACCAAGGCACCGCCCGCCGGCGCGGCGCGCCTGGCGGCGCGGGTCAGACGAGGCCCTCGAGCAACTGGACGTCCACGGGCTCGCCGGCGGCCACGTCGCCGGTCTCGGCGGGCAGGACGATGAAGCAGTTGGCGCGCGACATCGACGACAGGATCCCGGAGCCCTGATCGCCGGTGGTGCGCACCGTGTAGCCGCGCGCAGGGTCGCCCGTGAGGATCCCGCGCTGGAACTCGGTCCGCCCCGGGGCCTTGCGGATCGGCGCGCCGAGGGACACCTTGAACAGCGGCAGCGGCTGCACGTCGCGCTGCCCCTGCAGCACGAGCAGCGCCTCGCGGACGAACTGGTAGAAGGTGACCATCACCGACACCGGGTTGCCTGGCAGGCCGAAGAAGTGCGCGCCGCCGAGCCGGCCGTAGGCGAGCGGGCGTCCCGGCTTCATCGCGATCTTCCAGAACAGCACCTCGCCCAGCTTGTCGAGCAATTGCTTGACGAAGTCGGCCTCGCCGACCGACACGCCGCCCGAGGTGATCACCACGTCCGCCGCGGCGGCCGCGCTCGCGAACGCCGCTTCGAGCGCCGCCGGGTCGTCGCGGACCACGCCCATGTCGATGACCTCGCAGTCGAGGCGCACCAGCATGCCGTGGATCGTGTAGCGGTTGATGTCGTAGACCTCGCCCGCCGCGAGCGGCGTGCCGATCGACGCGAGCTCGTCGCCGGTCGAGAAGAAGGCGACCCGCAGCCGGCGGTAGACCGACACCTCGCCGATCCCCAGCGAGGCCATCATCCCGAGTTCGGCCGGGCGCACCAACTGGCCGGCGGCGAAGACCGTCTGCCCGGCCTTGAGATCCTCGCCGGCGAAGCGCCGGTTCTGGCCGGCCCTGGTCACTGCGCCGGCGGCGACGCGCACGCCGGCCGCGTCCTCGGTCGCGCGTTCCTGCATCACCACGGTGTCGGCACCCGCCGGCATCACCGCGCCGGTGAAGATCCGCACGCACTCGCCGGCGCCGACGCAGGCCGCTGTCGGCTTGCCGGCGAACGCCTCGCCGACCCGCCGCAGCACGGTCTCGCCGCCGGCCGCAAGGTCGGCGAAGCGGACCGCGTAGCCGTCCATCGCCGAGTTGTCGTGGCCGGGGACGGCGAGCGGCGAGGTCACGTCGGCGGCGAGGACGCGACCCAGCGCGGAGCGGATCGCGACCCGCTCGACGGTGGTGACCGGCTGGAGAAAGCTTCGGATCAGCGCCCGTGCCCGGTCGACGGGCATCGAGTTCGGATCGTAGTCGTCGGCGCAGGAGGCTTCGCGCAGGGTCTTGGGCTCGGTCATGGCGGGGGCGGGCGCAGTGGGAAGCGACGGTGGAAACGACGGGCGCCCATTGTAGCCGCCGGGCGGCGTCACCGGCCGCCGCGCGGATCAGCGCCGCGCGGCGGCAGCGAGCTCGGCGCCCGTGTTGATGTTGCGGAACGCGTCGGCTTCGTCGTCGAAGGCGGTCTCGATGGTCGCGAGCGTCGCGTACCAGGCGTCGATCTTGCGGCCGCCGCCGTCGAGGTACGCGGCGAGGTGCGCGAGCACGCGCCGGCGGACGAGTGCGAACACCGGGTGCGGCTGGTCGAAGGTTCGTGCGACCGCGAGGTCCGCGTCCTTCGCGACCAGTCCGGCCATCAGCCGCGCCACGAGGTCCGCCGGCAGGAACGGCGAGTCGCAGGGCACGGTGACGACGAACTCGGTCGCGGCGGCGGAGAGCCCCGCGTGCAGGCCGGCGAGCGGGCCGGCGAAGCCCGCGATCGCGTCGGGGATCACCGGCGCGCCGAAGGCCGCATAGCGGTCGAGGTTCTGGTTGGCGTTGATCAGCACCGCGTCGACTTGCGGTCGCAGCCGGCCGAGCACGTGCTCGACCATCGGCCGGCCGTCGAGCAGGACGAGACCCTTGTCGACGCCGCCCATCCGCCGGCCCATCCCCCCGGCGAGGACGACGCCCGTCACGCCCGACGCGGTCATTCCGGCACCGCCGGCGGCAGGAGCGGCCAGTCGACCCAGTGGACGTGCTCGGCGAAGAACGCGTGGCCCGCCACCGGCCGGTCGACGGGATCGTCGAAGCAGGCCAGCGCCACGTGCGTCTCGCCCGGCCAGCGCTCCGATGCGAAGAAGAGCCGCGTCCCACAGGAACGGCAGAACGTCCGCCGGGTGCCCGGCGAGGAGACGTACGTCGCCACCGCGTCGGTACCCGCGGTCACGCGGACCTGCGCCGACGGGAAGCCGACCCAGGTGACGAACGCCGCCGCGTGCGCCCGGCGGCAGCTCTCGCAGTGGCAATGGCAGCAGAACCGCGACGGGAAGCGGGCGATGAATCGGACCGTGCCGCACATGCAGCGGCCGCGGGCTTCGCCGGGGGCGTCCGGGACGGCGGTCACGATCATCCTCAGTC
>DATIUK010000354.1:0-4366 GCA_035466885.1 Casimicrobiaceae bacterium | reverse complement strand
CCGGGGTCCTTGCCGGTGACCGCGGTGATCTCCGCCGCCAGCAGCCCCAGGATGATGCCGTCCTTGTCGGTCGTCCACGCGCTGCCGTCGCGCCGCAGGAACGACGCACCGGCGCTCTCCTCGCCGCCGAAGACGATGCTGCCGTCGGCGAGCCCTGGCGCGAACCACTTGAAGCCGACCGGCACCTCGAACAGGCGCCGGCCGAGGCCGGCGACGACGCGGTCGATCAGCGCGCTCGAGACCAGCGTCTTGCCGACGGCCGCTTCGCGCGACCACTGGGGGCGATGTCCGAGCAGGTACGCGATCGCCACCGCGAGGTAGTGGTTGGGATTGAGCAGCCCGGACGAACGCGTGACGATGCCGTGGCGATCGACGTCGGCGTCGTTGCCCCAGGCGATGTCGTAGCGGTCCTTGAGGCCGACCAGGCTCGCCATCGCGTAGGGGCTGGAGCAGTCCATCCGGATCTTGCCGTCGTGGTCGAGGGTCATGAACGCGAAGGCCGGGTCGACCCGCGGATTGACCACGTCGATGTCGAGGCCGTAGCGCTCGGCGATCGGCTTCCAGTACGCGACCGCGGCGCCGCCCAGCGGGTCGACGCCGATGCGCAGCTTGGCCTTGCGGATCGCCTCCATGTCGATGACCGAGCCCAGGTCCGCGATGTAGGCGGCGGCGAGGTCCTCGACCACGGTGGTGGCGGCGCTGCGCGCAGCGGCGAGCGGTACCCGCGCGACGTCGTGGTTGCCGAGCGACAGCAGGTGGTTGGCGCGGCGCTCGATCCAGTCGGTGACGTCGGTGTCCGCCGGCCCGCCGTGCGGCGGGTTGTACTTGATGCCGCCGTCCTGCGGCGGGTTGTGCGACGGCGTGATCACGATGCCGTCGGCGCGCGGAAGCGTCGCCGTGCGGTTGTGGGCGAGGATCGCGTGCGAGACGACAGGCGTCGGCGTGTAACCGCCGTCGGCCTGGATGTGGGTGCGCACGAGGTTCGCCGCGAGGACCTCGAGCGCCGTGTCCTCGGCCGGGGCGGAGAGCGCGTGGGTGTCCTTGCCGAGGTAGAGGGGGCCGACGATGCCCTGGCTGCGCCGGTACTCGCAGACCGCCTGCGTGATCGCGAGGATGTGCGCCTCGTTGAAGCTCCGGGCGAGCGCGCTGCCGCGGTGGCCGCTGGTGCCGAAGGCCACCCGCTGGGCGGGAATCGTGACGTCCGGCGCCGACCGGTAGGCTTGCAGCAGCGCGGGGATGTCGGTCAGGACGTCGGACGGTGCGGGTTTGCCGGCAAGGGGGTGGGCCATGGCGTGCTCCTATCGAGGCGGGACGGGTAAATCCGCACAGTCTGCATCAAGCCGCGAGCAGAATCCTTGACCCAGAGCGATGTCCGCGCGCGTGGCGACCGGCCCCGGGGGGGGCCGCAGCGGATCGGGGCGCGACGAATCGACGCGACTTTCACCTGCGTCAAAGGCGCCGCCGCAAGCTTGCCCTAAAGTCTACGCGAATCGACGGAACGGGGGCGATCCCCCCGGACCCGTCGCGATGTCCGGACGCCGGCCGTCAACCACGTGTCGCCGCGTCAGAAGCCGAAACCAGGCCGCCCGCCACGATCGGGCGGGAAGGAGCCTCGGATGACCCGCTTTGCGCCGCTGCGTCTGCACGTCCCCGAACCCTCCGGGCGTCCGGGCCGCGAAACCGACTTCTCGTACCTGCACCTCTGGCCCGCCGGCACCGCGCAGAGGCCCCCGGTGGACGCCTCGCCCGAGCACACGACCGAGCTCGCCTATGCGCTCGTCCGCGTGCTGGACGAGGAGGGACGCGCGGTCGGGCCCTGGGCGCCGGCGGTGTCCGTCGACCTCCTGCGAGCGGGGCTCGTCGCGATGCTCAGGACCCGGGCGTTCGACGCGCGGATGCTGATCGCGCAGCGGCAGAAGAAGATGTCGTTCTACATGCAGAGCCTGGGCGAGGAGGCGATCGCCGTCGCCCACGCGCTGGCGCTCGAAGAGGGCGACATGTGCTTCCCCACCTACCGGCAGCAGGGGCTTCTCATCGCCCGCGGCTATCCGCTGGTGGAGATGATGTGCCAGCTCTTCTCCAACGCGCGCGACCCGCTGAAGGGCCGCCAGCTGCCGGTGATGTACTCGTCGCGGCAGTACGGCTTCTTCTCGATCTCCGGCAACCTCGGCACGCAGACGATCCAGGCGGTCGGCTGGGCGATGGCGTCGGCGATCAGGGGCGACACCCGCATCGCCTCGGCCTTCATCGGCGACGGCTCGACCGCCGAGGCGGACTTCCACAACGCGCTGACCTTCGCCGCCGTCTACCGCGCCCCGGTGATCCTCAGCGTGGTCAACAACCAGTGGGCGATCTCGTCGTTCCAGGGCATCGCCGGCGGCGAGGTCACCACCTTTGCCGCCCGTGGACTCGGCAACGGCATCGCGTCGCTGCGCGTGGACGGCAACGATTTCCTCGCCGTGTACGCGGTGTCGCAGTGGGCGGTCGAGCGGGCACGGCGCGGCCTCGGCCCGACGCTGATCGAGTGGGTGACCTACCGCGCCGGGGCGCACTCGACCTCGGACGACCCGTCCAAGTACCGGCCGGCCGACGAGTGGAGCCACTTCCCGCTGGGCGACCCGGTCGAGCGCCTCGCCCGCCACTTGACCGGACTCTCCGCCTGGTCGGCCGACGAGCAGGCCAGGGTGCAGCAGGCGCTGGAGGAGGAGGTCCTCGCGGCGCAGAAGGAGGCCGAGTCCCACGGCACGCTGTCCAGCGGGCCGATCTCGAGCCCCGCGACGATGTTCGAGGACGTCTACAAGGACATGCCGGAGCACCTGGTCCGGCAGCGTCGCGAGCTCGGAGTCTGACCATGGCGACGATGACGATGATCCAGGCGCTGCGCTCGGCGATGGACGTGATGCTCGAGCGCGCTGAAAACGTCGTGGTGTTCGGCGAGGACGTCGGCTACTTCGGCGGGGTCTTCCGCTGCACCGACGGGCTGCAGGCCAAGTACGGCACGTCGCGCGTCTTCGACACGCCGATCGCCGAGGGCGGCATCGTCGGGATCGCGGTGGGCATGGGCGCGTACGGACTGCGCCCGGTGGCCGAGATCCAGTTCGCCGACTACTTCTATCCCGGCTACGATCAGATCGTGTCCGAAGCCGCGCGCCTGCGCTATCGCAGCGCCGGCGACTTCACCTCGCCGCTGACCATCCGGATGCCATGCGGCGGGGGCATCTACGGCGGGCAGACGCACAGCCAGAGTCCCGAGGCGTTGTTCACGCACGTCTGCGGCCTGCGCACGGTGATGCCGTCGAATCCCCACGACGCCAAGGGCCTGCTGATCGCCGCGATCGAATGCGACGATCCGGTGATCTTCCTCGATCCGAAGCGCCTCTACAACGGTCCATTCGACGGCCACCACGACCGGCCGGTGGTGCCCTGGTCCAAGCACCCGCGCGGCGAGGTGCCGGAGGGCTACTACACGGTCCCGCTCGGATCCGCGGCGGTGGTCCGGCCGGGGAACGCGCTGACCGTGCTCACCTACGGGACGATGGTCTTCGTCGCCGAGGCGGCCGCGGCCGAGGCGGGGATCGACGCGGAGATCATCGACCTGCGCAGCATCTGGCCGCTCGATCTCGACGCGATCGTCGGCTCGGTCAACCGGACCGGACGCTGCGTGATCGTCCACGAGGCGACGCGGACCAGCGGCTTCGGCGCCGAGCTCGCCGCCCTCGTGCAGGAGCACTGCTTCTACCACCTCGAGGCGCCGATCGAGCGCGTCACCGGGTGGGACACGCCGTATCCGCACGCGCAGGAGTGGGCCTACTTCCCCGGGCCCGATCGCGTGGCGGCAGCGATGCGACGCGCACTGGAGACCTGACATGGGACTGCACGTGATCCGGATGCCGGACATCGGCGAGGGCATCGCCGAGGTCGAGCTGGTCGAGTGGCACGTCGCCGTGGGCGATTCCGTGCGCGAGGACCAGACGCTCGCCGACGTGATGACCGACAAGGCGAACGTCGAGATCCCGTCGCCGGTCGCCGGTGTCGTCCTGGCGCTCGGCGGCAAGGTCGGCGAGGTGCTCGCCGTGGGCAGCGACCTCGTGCGCCTCGAAGTCGACGGCGAGGGCAACGTCGGAGCGGCCGCTGCGCCGGTGCATCACGCCGCGCCTTCGCCCACTGCGGCGGCACCGGCCGCTACGCCGGCGCCGGCGGCGCCCGCCGAGGCACCCTCGCCGACGGCTCAGCCGGCGGCTCCGCCGCGACCGGCCGCGCCCGGCGACGCCGCACCTGCGGCGGCCGGCCGGCTGCCGCGGGCACCGGGTGACAAGCCCGTCGCTTCTCCGGCGGTGCGCCGCCATCCAGCAGGTTCCGGCAGAGT
>DATIUK010000353.1:0-5713 GCA_035466885.1 Casimicrobiaceae bacterium | reverse complement strand
CCGCTGGCCGGCCCGGAGCTCGATGCGCAGGCGCTCGCCCACACGCCCTGGGCGGACGCCCTCGCCGACGCGCTGGCCGACCCCTCGCTCGGACCGCGCTTCGTCACCGACTTCGTGCGCCACACGATTCCACTGCGGCTCGCCGATGCCACGACGGCACTCCTCGCCGTCGACTGCGGCGAGCTGCGGGACATCGACGGCGAAGAGCGACGCGCGGTCAGCGAGGTGGAGATCGAGCTCGTCGCCGGCGCGACGATCGACCTCTTCCGCTTCGCCGCGGCGCTCGCCGCGGACCTGCCGCTCGCGATCCAGGTCGCCGGCAAGGCCGAGCGCGGGGTCGCACTGATCCGGCGTGCCCCCGACGGCTGGCGGAAGCCGGTGCGTGCTGCCGCGCCGACCTATCCCCGGGAGTGCGACGCCGCCGCCGCGCTGCTCGCGATTGTGCGCGAGTGCACCGGCCAGATCGCCGCCAACGCGGCCGGACTGCTGCACGACGACGACCCCGAGTGGGTGCACCAGATGCGCGTCGGCACGCGCCGCCTGCGCTCCTGCCTCGCCCTCGTGGCGCCGCTGCTGCCGGCGCCCGGCGTCGACGCCGTCAACGCCGGCCTGCGCAAACTCGCCGACGTCCTCGGCCGTTGCCGCGACCTCGACGTCTTCGTCACTGAACTCCTGCAGCCGCTCGCCCGCGCCGCCGACCCCGACTCGACAATGGTCCGCGCGCTCGCGCCGGTGCAGCAATTGGCCGAGGCGGCGCGGAGCGAGGCGCGCGCCGAGGCGCGCCGGGTCGTCGGCGCGGCAGACTTCACCCGGCTGGTGCTGGCGCTGGGCGCGCTCGGCTCGCTGCCGCGCTTCGGCGTGCCCCCGGCGATCGCCGCCGACGACCCGCTGAGCCAGCCGGTCGCCACGTTCGCTGCCGCGCTGCTGCGCCGGCGGCATCGCCGCGTGCGACGCAGGGGCAAGGCTCTCGCCGAGGGATCGGGTGCCGAGCGACACGCGCTGCGCATCGCCGCCAAGAAGATGCGCTACGCGGCCGAGTTCTTCGCCCCGGCCTTCGCGCATCCCAAGCGGGCGCGCGCCTACGGGGCGAGCCTCGCCGAACTGCAGGACGCGCTCGGCCAACTCAACGACGGCGAGACTGCGGCGCAACTCGTCGCGACGCTGACCGGGGGCCGGCCCGACCACGCGGAGGCGGCAGGCGCAGCCGCCGGCTGGGTCGCCGCGCGGCAGGTCGCCGTCGTCGACACGCTCGCACCGGCATGGAAGGCCTTCCGGCGCGCACCGCGGTTCTGGCGCGCCGGCTGAACGCAAACAAGACGACAGGGAGAAAAGACATCATGCTTGCATCGGCAGAGATCGGCCACCGCATCGCGCGCGAGGACTACCAGCGCGACGAACCCGTGCTGCGCGAGGGGCTGCTGAACGCGCAGTACGACCTCCTCGAGCGCAAGCGCGGGCCGATCCTGGTGCTGATCAGCGGCATCGAGGGCGGCGGTCGCGGCGAGATCGCCAACCAGCTGACGTCCTGGCTCGATCCGCGCCACGTGCGGGTCAACGCCTTCGGGCCGCCGACCGCCGAGGAACTCGCGCACCCGCCCGCGTACCGTTACTGGCGCTCGCTGCCGCCCAAGGGCAAGATCGGCGTGTTCATGAACGCCTGGTACCGCGACGTCCTGGGTGGCGAGCATCCCGGCGACGTGGAACCGCGCACGCTCACTACCGAGATTCGCCGCATCCGCCACTTCGAGCGGATGCTCGCCGACGAGGGCGTGACGCTGCTCAAGTTCTGGATCCACCTGTCGCGGGATGCGCTGAAGAAACGTGTGCACCAGCTCACCGCGGACCCGGCGACGCGCTGGCGCGTCACTGCCGAGGATCGCCGCGCGGTCACTCGCTACAGCGCCTCGCACGCACTGTGGGAGCACATGCTGCGCGAGTCGTCGACCGGCGCCGCGCCGTGGAACGTCGTCGAGGGCAGCGACGCCCGCTACCGCAACCTCACCATCGGCAAGCTGCTGCTCGAGGCGATGCAGCACGCCGCGGCGCACGACGGCGCCGTCCGGCCGGCCACTGAGGCGGTGCGGCCGACGCCGTCGGTCATCGACAACGTCAAGCTGATACGCGACCTCGACCTCTCGCTCACGCTGGTGCCCGAGCGCTACCCGGCGCTGCTCGCCAAGTGGCAGGCGCGGCTCGCCGAGGCCACCCGCGACAAGCGCTTCCGGCGGCGCGCGCTGGTCGCGGTGTTCGAGGGCGCCGATGCCGCCGGCAAGGGCAGCGCGCTGCGCCGCGTCACCGGCGCGCTGGACGCGCGGCAATACCTGCTGGTGCCCACCGGCGCGCCCAACGACGACGAGCGGGCGCACCCCTACCTCTGGCGGTTCTGGCGCTACGTCCCGGCGCGCGGCGGCATCACGCTGTTCGACCGAAGCTGGTACGGCCGCGTGCTGGTCGAGCGGATCGAAAGCTTCTGCTCGGTCGCCGACTGGACGCGCGCGTACGAGGAGATCAACCACTTCGAGGAGGAGCTCGCCGACGCCGGGATCATCGTCGCCAAGTTCTGGCTGCAGATCAGCAAGGCCGAGCAGCTGGCGCGGTTCAAGGCCCGCGAGCAGACGTCGTTCAAGCGCTTCAAGATCACGCAGGAGGACTGGCGCAACCGCAAGAAGTGGGCCGACTACGAGCGCGCGGTCGCCGACATGGTCGACCGCACCAGCACCGAGATCGCGCCCTGGACGCTGGTCGAGGCCGACGACAAGCGCCACGCGCGGATCAAGGTGCTGCGCACGCTGGTCAGGAGCGTCGAAGCCGCGCTCGAGCGCTGACGCCGGATGGCGCCGGGTGGGGGATACCGCGCGCCGGCGTGGCTGCCGGGCGGCCACGCGCAGACGATCTACCCGCAGTTCCTGCCGCGGCCGGTCGTGCGCTACCGGCGCGAGCGCCTGTTCGCGCCCGACGGCGACATCTGGGACTTCGACTGGGTCGATGCCGAAGCGCCCCCCGACGACGCGCCGCTCGTCGTGCTGTTCCACGGCCTCGAGGGCGGCTCGGGCTCGCACTACGCGCTGACGCTGATGGCGCTCGTCCACGCGCTGGGCTGGCGCGGGGTTATCCCGCACTTCCGCGGCTGCGGCGGCGAGCTCAACCACCGGCCGCGCGCGTATCACTCGGGCGACCACGATGAGGTGGGCGCGATGCTCGCCGCGATCCGCGAGCGCGTGGCGGCGCGCACGCCGATCCACGCGGTCGGCGTCTCGCTCGGCGGCAGCGCGCTGCTGAACTGGCTGGGCCGCGCCGGCGCCGCCGCGGGCCGCACGCTCGTCCGGGCCGCTGCGGTGTCCGCGCCGCTCGATCTCGTCGCCGCGGGAACGGCGATCGACCAGGGCCTCAACCGGATCTACGCCCAACACTTCCTGTCGACACTGAAGCCCAAGAGCCAGGCGATGGCGACGCGCTTCCCGGGCGCGCTCGACCCGGCGCGGCTCGCCGGC
Organism: Casimicrobiaceae bacterium; assembly: GCA_035466885.1. Lineage (GTDB taxonomy): Bacteria > Pseudomonadota > Gammaproteobacteria > Burkholderiales > Casimicrobiaceae > CAIWHR01. The sequence continues at coordinate 2,222 of DATIUK010000353.1, read as the reverse complement.
ATCCGCTCGATGTTCGACTTCGACGACGCGGTGACCGCGCCGCTGCACGGCTTCGCCGGCGCGCTCGACTACTGGGCTCGCGCCTCGTCGCTGCCCTGGCTTGCGCAGATCGCCGTGCCGACGCTGGTGATCAACGCCCGCAACGACCCCTTCGTGCCGGGCGCGTCGCTGCCCTCCCCCGCCGCCGTCGGCGAGGCGGTGCGGCTGGAGCTGCCCGAGACCGGTGGTCACGTGGGCTTCCTGCAGGGGCCGTTCCCGGGCGAGCTCGGGTGGCTCGCGCGCCGCTTGGTAGAATTCGTCCGCGCCGGGCGCTGACGCGAGTCGGGCCCGCCGCATTCCCCTTCCCGACCACTTCCCCGGCCGCCGCCATGTCCATGCCCAGCGTTTCCCCTTCGATCTTCAAGGCCTACGACATCCGCGGCGTCGTCGGCAAGACGCTGACCGCGCCGGTCGTGCACGCCATCGGCCAGGCGCTGGGGTCGCTGGCGCGGGAACGCGGGCGCGACACGCTGGTCGTCGGTCGCGACGGGCGGCTGTCCGGCCCCGAGCTTGCGGCCGCGCTGGCCGACGGCATCCGGGCGGCGGGCGCCGACGTCGTCGACGTCGGCATGGTGGCCACGCCGATGACCTACTTCGCCGCGCAGCATCTCGGGACCCAGTGCAGCGTGATGGTGACGGGCAGCCACAATCCGCCCGACTACAACGGCCTCAAGATGGTGATCGACGGCACCACGCTGTCCGGCGACGACATCCAGGCGCTGCGGACCCGGATCGAGGCCGGCGCGTTCGCCCGCGGCGAAGGGAGCTACCGGACGCACGACATCGGTCCGGCGTACCTCGGACGCATCCTCGACCACGTGCGCCTCGCGCGGCCCCTGAAGATCGCCATCGACTGCGGCAACGGCGTCGCCGGCGCCTACGCCCCGGCGCTCTTCCGCGGGCTCGGCTGCGCGGTGACCGAGATGTACTGCGAGGTCGACGGCCGCTTCCCGAACCACCATCCCGACCCGTCGCAGCCCAAGAACCTCGTCGACCTGATCGCGACGGTCGCCGCCGGCGGGCACGACCTCGGGCTCGCGTTCGACGGCGACGGCGACCGGCTGGGCGTGGTGACCCGCGACGGGCACGTGATCTACCCGGACCGCCAGCTGATGCTGTTCGCCGCCGACGTGCTGGCGCGCGAGCCCGGGGCGACGATCATCTACGACGTCAAGTCGACGCGTCACCTGGGCCCGTGGATCCGCCGTCACGGCGGGCAGCCGCTGTTGTGGAAGACCGGCCACTCGCTGGTCAAGGCGAAGATGAAGGAGACCGGCGCCGCGCTCGCCGGCGAGATGAGCGGCCACACGTTCTTCAAGGAGCGCTGGTACGGCTTCGACGACGGGCTGTACGCGGGCGCGCGCCTGCTCGAGATCCTGTCGCGGCATCCCGACCCGTCGGCGGTGCTCGACTCGCTGCCCGACGCGGTGTCCACACCCGAGCTCAACGTCGCCTGCGCCGAAGGCGAGCACCACGCGCTGATCGCCGGGCTGGGTGCCAGCGCCGAGTTTCCCGGCGCGACCGAGGTCGTGCGCATCGACGGCCTTCGCGTCGAGTACCCGGACGGCTTCGGGCTCGCCCGCGCTTCGAACACGACACCGGTGATCGTGCTGCGCTTCGAGGCCGACGACGCGCCGGCGCTGGCGCGGATCCAGGGCGAATTCCGGCGCGTCCTCGCCGCGGCCAAGCCCGGCATCGTGCTGCCCTTCTGATGCCACTCACGCTCGCCGACATCGAGGCGGCGCGGTTGCGAATCGCCGGCGGCGTCTATCTCTCGCCCTGCGTCGAATCGATCCCGCTGTCGCAGCTCACCGGCGCGCACGTCTTCTGCAAGCTCGACTACCTGCAGCGCACCGGCAGCTTCAAGGAACGCGGCGCACGCAACGCGCTCCTGAAGCTCTCGCCCGAGCAGCGCCGGCGCGGTGTCATCGCCGCGTCGGCCGGCAACCACGCGCAGGGCATCGCCTACCACGGCGCGCTGCTGGGCATCCCGGTGACCGTCGTGATGCCGCGCTTCGCGGCGCTGATCAAGGTGACCAACTGCCGCCACCTCGGCGCGACCGTCGTCCTCGAGGGCGCCGACGTCGGCGAGTGCCGCGCGATCGCTGAAACGCGCGCCCAGCGCGAGGACCTCACCTTCATCCATCCGTTCGACAACCGCGACGTGATCGAAGGCCAGGGGA
>DATIUK010000352.1:0-10411 GCA_035466885.1 Casimicrobiaceae bacterium | reverse complement strand
ATCGTGCCGGCGGCGCGGTCGGCGCGGCGCACGCCGGATGGCGCGGGCTCGCCGCCGGCGTGCTCGAGGCGACGGTCGCGGCGCTGGGGGGGCTAGGCGTGCCGGCCGCGCGCGTCGTCGCCTGGCTGGGCCCCGCAATCGGCCCGCAGGCGTTCGAAGTCGGCGGCGACGTCTTCGCCGCGCTGTGCGACGGCGATCCGGCGGCCGGCGACGCGTTCGCGCCCCGGCCCGGCGGCAAGTGGCACGCCGACCTCTATCGGCTCGCCCGCGGCCGCCTCGCCGCCGCCGGCGTCGTCGCCGTCACCGGCGGCGGCCACTGCACGTTCACCGAGCACGCCCGCTTCTTCTCCTACCGGCGCGAGCGCGACACCGGCCGGCAGGCAGCGTTCGTCTGGCGCGCGATTCGCGACAGCGGCGTATAATCCGTTTGCAACCGGGTTGCACTTTGCTGCCGCCCATTCGCTTCGCCGCCCCCCACTCCGTCCCGTGACGCCGTTCCTGCAAATCGTCCTCGCTTCGCTCGTCGGCGGCGTCCTCGCGACCATCGCCGCCGCCGCGACGCTGGCGCTGCACGGGTCGTGGATATCGCGGCTCGTCTCCTTCGCCGTCGGCGCGCTGCTGGGAGCGGTGTTCCTCGAGCTCCTGCCGCACGCGCTGTCCGAAGGCAGCGCCCAGCGGGTGATGGTGACGATGCTCGCCGGGCTGCTGGGCTTCTTCCTGCTCGAAAAGCTCGTGCTGTGGCGCCACGCGCACGGCCACGGCGAGCACGACGCCGCGGCCGAGGAAACCGAGCACGACCACGCGCTGCACGCACACGGCGGCCACGCCGACGGGGGGCGCTCGGGGCTCATGATCCTGGTCGGCACCAGCGTGCACAACTTCTGCGACGGGGTCGTCATCGCCGCGTCGTTCCTCGCCGACCCGGCGCTCGGCGTCGCCGCGACGGTGGCCATCGTCGCGCACGCGGTGCCGCAGCAGGTCGGCGACTTCGCCGTGCTGCTGCACTCGGGTTTCACCCGCACCAGGGCGTTCGCCTACAACGTCGCCGTCGGCTCGGCGACGCTCGCCGGCGCGCTCGCCGGCTACTTCGCGCTCGCCGACATGCAGCAAATCCTTCCGACGGTGCTCGCGATCGCCGCCGCGAGCCTGCTCTACGTCGCCGTCGCCGACCTGATACCGAGCCTGCACCGCCGCTACGAGCCGATCGAAACGCTGCGGCAGCTAGCGCTGATCGGCCTCGGCATCGCCGTCATCGCCGGCGCGCACCTCGTGCTCGAGCACTGACCGCGGCCGGCGGCGCGAGCGCACCCGCCGCACCGCGATCCACAGCACGACCAGCACCGGCGCGAGCCCGGCCACGGCGAAGAAGGCGAGCCCGCCCGCGACGCTGTCCGAGGTCAGCGCCATCATGCCGATCACGTAGAGCCAGGCGAGAACGACAATGTGCATGGCGGGTTGCCGGCCGGGCCGGGAAGGCGAACGCGAAGCGAGTCCCGCGCCGCCGCCGGCCCGGCTGCCGATTGTGCGCAACGGGACGCCCACGATAACATCGCGACTTCGTGCCGCCGACGGGGCGCCCGGGCCGCGCGCCCGCCGCGCCCCGTTTCCCGACCCCCTTTCCCGAGCAGGTGAACCGTGTCGCCGACCCCTCCCCCGCTGGAAATGCCGTCGCAGGTCGACCTGGCGCTGCACTGGCGCGAGATCGCGGCCGAGTGGGCCAAGTGGTGGACGCAGCCCACGCTCGACGCCCCGCCGGCGGACGCGGGTTTCGCGATGCCGCACTTCCCCCCGTTCGCGCCGGCGGCGGGCCTGCACCTGCCGCCCGCGCTCGCGACCGCGATGGTCGATCCGCGCGCCGTGGTCGCGCTCAACGACCGCTTCCAGCCGCGGCTGCGCCGGCTGTGGGAGGCCGCCAGCGCGGCCGCCGATCCGGCGCGCGCGGGCACGGCGACGATTCCCGAGGTGGTCGCGCCGCCGGCCGGGGATCGGCGCTTTTCCGCGCCGGAGTGGGCCGAGCTGCCGTATTTCGCGCTGCTGAAGCAGAGCTACCTGCTGGCCGCCGAGTACCTGACCGAGCTCGCCGCGCTGGTCCCGCTGCCCGAGCACGACCGGCACCGGCTCGAGTTCATGACCCGCCAGCTCGTCGACGCGATGGCGCCGACCAACTTCCCGGCCACCAACCCCGAGGTCCTCCGGCGGGCCGCCGAGACCGAGGGCAAGAGCCTGGTCCAGGGCGCGACCAACCTCGTCGTCGACGCGCGCAAGGGCCGGATCTCGATGAGCGACGCGGCGGCCTTCGAGGTCGGTCGCAACCTCGCGATCACGCCCGGCAGCGTCGTCTTCCGCAACCAGCTCTTCGAGCTCATCCAGTACGACGCGACGACGCCGCGCGTGCACCGCCGGCCGCTGCTCATCGTCCCGCCGTGCATCAACAAGTACTACATCCTCGACCTGCAGCCGGAGAACTCGTTCGTGCGCTGGGCGGTCGCGCAGGGGCACACGGTGTTCGTGCTGTCGTGGCGCAACGTCCCGAAGGAGATGGGCGCCGTGACCTGGGACGACTACCTCGAGGAGGCCGTGCTCACGGCGGTCGAGGTGGTCAAGGAGATCGCGGGCAGCGCGACGATCAACACGCTGGGCTTCTGCGTCGGCGGCACGCTGCTCTCCTGCGCGCTCGCCGTGCTCGCCGCGCGCCACGACCGCAGCGTCGAGAGCGCGACGCTGCTGACGACGATGCTCGACTTCGAGGACCCGGGCGAGATCGGCGTGTTCGTCTCGCGCGAGCTGCTCTCCGCGCGCGAGCCGTCGCTGATGGCCGGGCAGCGGGTCCACGGCAGCGAGCTCGCCGGGGCGTTCGCGAGCCTGCGCGCCAACGACCTCGTCTGGAACTACGTGGTCAACAACTACCTCAAGGGCGAGACGCCGCCGGCGTTCGACCTCCTGCACTGGAACGGCGATTCGTCGAACCTGCCGGGGCCGATGTACGCGTACTACCTCAAGAACCTCTACATCGACAACCGGCTGCGCGAGCCCGATGCGCTCACGATGGCCGGCGCGAAGATCGACCTCGCGCGGGTGACGGTGCCGACCTACGTGTTCGCGACCCGCGAGGACCACATCGTCCCCTGGCGCTCGGCGTACCGGACGACGGGCCTGTTCGGCGGCGACGTCACCTTCACGCTCGGGGCCTCGGGGCACATCGCCGGCGTGATCAACCCGGCGGCGAAGAACCGGCGCAACTACTGGACGAACCCGCTGGTGACCGACGACGCCGGCGACTGGCTCGAGCGCGCGGAGAACTGCCCGGGCAGCTGGTGGCCGCACTGGGCGGCGTGGCTGGCCGGGCACGGCGGCCCGATGCAGGCCGCGCCGCAGCGAACCGGCAGCGGCGCGCATCCGCCACTGGAGCCCGCGCCCGGCTCGTACGTCCGCGAGTCGTCCGGCTGACGGCGCCGCCGACGGGACTTTCACAAGCTCCGCCGCCGCAGCGGGGGCGGAAACCGCAGCAGCACCACAACGAGGAGAAGCAGCATGGTCGTGGAGAGCAAGCAGCGCATTGCGCTGGTGACGGGCGGCATGGGCGGGCTGGGCGAGGCGATCTGCGTCAAGCTCGCCGCGCTGGGCGACAAGGTCGTCACCACGTATTCGCCCGGCAACACCAAGGCGCAGGCGTGGCTCGACAACATGCACCGGCTGGGCTACGGCTTCCTCGCCTACCCCTGCGACGTCACCGACTGGGACTCCTGCAAGGCCTGCGTCGCCGCCGTGACCCGGGACGTCGGACCGATCGACGTGCTGGTGAACAACGCCGGCATCACCCGGGACATGACGTTCAAGAAGATGGACAAGCCGGCGTGGGACTCGGTGATCAGGACCAACCTCGACAGCTGCTTCAACATGTCGAAGCAGGTCGCCGACTCGATGGTCGAGCGCGGCTGGGGCCGGATCATCAACGTCTCGTCGGTCAACGGCCAGAAGGGCGCCTTCGGCCAGACCAACTACTCGGCGGCCAAGGCCGGGATGCACGGCTTCACCAAGGCGCTGGCGCTGGAGATCGCGCGCAAGGGGGTCACCGTCAACACGATCTCGCCCGGCTACATCGGCACCAAGATGGTGATGGCGATTCCGCCCGAGGTGCTCGACACCAAGATCATCCCGCAGATCCCGATGGGGCGTCTCGGCAAGCCCGAGGAAGTCGCCGGGCTCGTTGCCTACCTCGCGAGCGAGGAGGCGGCGTTCCTCACCGGCGCCAACATCTCAATCAACGGCGGCCAGCACATGTACTGACGCGCCCGCCGCGCCCGCCGCGCCCGCCGCGCCCGCCGTCAGGCCGCGCCGCGGCGAAAAAAACCCCACAGGTTGCCCTGTGGGGTGAGGCTGTATCTTCTAGGAGGAGGATGAAGATACAGAAGGAGACGCTGTCATCCGCCGCGGCGGCCGCTTCGCGGCGCCCCGCACCGGGAACACCAGCGCATTCTAGGGCGGCGAATTAGACGCCGTACTCTAAACGCGTCCACGCTGCCGATCGGCACCGGAATCGGGTGCCGCGGCCATCGCGCGGACCCGGACGTGATTCGGGCGGCCTGCGCCGCGCGCAGGCCGCCCGCCATGCTTGCCGTTCGCGTCGCGGCGAAGCCGCCCTGGCGCGAGCGGGTGTTATCGCGACTACGCGGCCTTGCGGGCCTTGGTCGCGTTGGCGGCGGCGGCGCGGACGCTGGCGTCGGCCAGGGTCACGACCTGCTTGGTCGCCTTGCTGATCTGGTCGATCGCGGCGGTCGACGCGGCGAACGTCGACTTGAATGCGTTGACGGCGACGTCGGAGCCGGCCGGCGCGGACTTGCTGGCCTTCTCGACCCACGCGGCAACGCCCTTGGTGTAGCCGGCCCACATTTCCTCGGCCAGCGCCGTGTACTGGGCCTGCGCTTCGGTGGCGAGGTCGTACAGGCTCTTCGAGTAGCCCATCGCGGCCTGCACGCCCGACTCGGCGAGCTTGGCGCGCAGCGTCAGCAGTTCCTGGACGTCCTTGACGCCCGCGACGGCCTGCGCGCTCTCGACGCCCTGCGCCAGCGCCGACTTGGCGGCGAGCAGGTTGACCTTGGCGAGCTTCTCGGCGTTCTCGATCGCGAGGGCAGCGAGCTTGGTCGCCTGGGCGACGTTGGTCTTGTTGATCTCGGCGAATTGCTCGGTAGCGTTGTACATGGCGTTCCTTTTCAATGAAGTGTCCAGTCGATGGCCGATCCCGGCGGCTCAAGGGCGGGGTTGTCCCCGCGTCGACGCCGGGCGGCTGCCCCGGCCTCGTTTGCTGCACCGCACAAAATGCATTGTAGGTACGCCCCCGAACCAAGTCAAGAACTTTTTTGTGCGCTGCACAACGGTAAGGCCACTTGACCGGTTTTCGAATTCAAAGCACCGACAAATCAGGGGGTTATAATGCTGCAATCCACCTTGAGGAGGGGACCATGAGCGACGCGCTGCGATTGATCAAGAAATACCCCAACCGCCGCCTCTACGACACGGCCAACAGCGGCTACATCACGTTGGCCGACGTCAAGCAGATGGTGCTGGAGAACATCGACTTCCAGGTGATCGACGCGAAGTCCGGCGACGACCTCACGCGCGCAATCCTGCTGCAGATCATCCTCGAGGAGGAGTCCGGCGGCCTGCCGATGTTCAGCTCGGAGATGCTGGCGCAGATGATCCGCTTCTACGGCACCGCGCAGCAGACGATGATGGGCACGTACATGGAGCAGAACGTCAAGGCGTTCCTCGGAATCCAGAAGAAGCTGCAGGAGCAGATGAAGCAGATCTACGGCGACAAGCTGCTGCTCACACCGGACCTGTGGAAGCAGTTCATGCAGATGCAGGCGCCGGCAATGCAGGGCATGCTCGCCAACTACCTCGAACAGAGCGCGAAGCTCTTCATGGACATGCAGCAGCGGATGCAGGAGCAGACGCGCGGGATGTTCGCGGCATTCCCGTTTCCGAACTTCGCTGCTGCGCAGCAAACGGGGGCCGAGGAGCAGAAGTAGCGCGAGTCGCACAAAGAGCCACGACAAGCCGGGCGCCACGCCCGGCTTTTTTGCAGCGCAGCATCCACCTCGGCGCCTTCCCGCGGCGCCCGTTTTGCTGCAGCGCACTCGCGCCCCTCGCGGGGAGTCGCTCTCCCGGCAGGGCAGGACGTCGCCGGCCGACCGCGTTGCGCGGATAATCAGCGACTCGCCAAGCCCCTCTCTCGCCATGACCCGCCCTCCCCGCCCCTCGCCGCCGCCCGCCCGCCGCCCGCAGGGCAAAGAGCCGCGCGTCGGCTTCGTTTCGCTGGGCTGCCCGAAGGCGCTGGTCGATTCCGAACAGATCCTCACCCAGCTGCGGGCCGAGGGCTACGCGGTCGCGCCGTCCTACGCCGGAGCGGACCTGGTGGTCGTCAATACCTGCGGCTTCATCGACGCTGCCGTCGCCGAGTCCCTGGATGCGATCGGCGAAGCGCTGGCCGAGAACGGCAAGGTGATCGTCACCGGCTGCCTCGGCGCGAAGGACGGCGGCGCGTTCGTCCGCGAAGCGCATCCGCGGGTGCTGGCGGTCACCGGGCCGCACGCTGCCGCCGAGGTGATGGCGGCCGTGCACGCGCAGCTGCCCAGGCCCCACGACCCCTTCGCCGACCTGGTTCCGCCCCAGGGCATCAAGCTCACGCCGCGGCACTACGCCTACCTCAAGATCAGCGAGGGCTGCAACCACCGCTGCAGCTTCTGCATCATTCCGGCGATGCGCGGCGACCTCGTCAGCCGGCCGATCGGCGAGGTGCTCGGCGAAGCGGGCCGCCTGCTCGCCTCCGGCGTCAAGGAGCTGCTGGTGATCTCGCAGGACACCAGCGCCTACGGGGTCGACGTCCGCTACCGCACCGGCTTCTGGGACGGGCGGCCGATCAGGACCCGGATGCACGAGCTCGCCACCGCGCTCGACGCGCTGGCGCGCACGCACGGCGCGTGGGTCCGGCTCCACTACGTCTACCCGTATCCGCACGTCGACGACGTCGTGGAGCGGATGACGGCCGATCCGGGAGAGGGCGGCCTGCTCCCCTACCTCGACGTGCCGTTCCAGCACGCGAGCCCGCGCATCCTGAAGCTGATGAAGCGTCCGGCCAACGCCGAGGGGACGCTGAAGCGCGTCGAGGCCTGGCGCCGTGCGCGCCCCGATATCGTGCTCCGCAGCACGTTCATCGTCGGTTTTCCCGGCGAAACCGAGCGCGAGTTCGACGAGCTGCTCGCGTTCCTCGAGGCCGCGCAGCTCGATCGCGTCGGCTGCTTCGCGTATTCCCCGGTCGACGGGGCCGCGGCCAATGCGCTGCCCGACCCGGTGCCCGAGACGGTGAAGGAGGAGCGGCGCGCCCGGTTCATGGCCGTGCAGGCCGCGATCAGCGCGCGCCGGCTGGCGCAGCGGGTCGGCCGGCAGCTGACGGTGCTGGTCGACGGCCACGAGGACGACGGGACGGCGATCGCGCGCAGCGCGGCCGACGCGCCCGAGATCGACGGCACCGTGCGAATCGCGAACGCCCGCCGCCTTGCCGTCGGCAGCTTTGCCCGCGTCATCGTCACCGCCGCCGGCGAACACGACCTCACTGCGCAGGTCGTCCGCCAGCCGCGCCGCGCCGGCGCCGTGGTCGACAAGCCCTCGCTTTCGCGGTAAAAAACGAGATCAGCATCCCCGGGGCACGCACGCCGCTGCAGCCGGGTCTGGCACCCCTCTCCAGGAACCCCGCCGATGAAACCACGATCCGGCCCGCCCATGCCTTCGTTCGCCCGCACCATCGGCGCCTGCGTGCTCGCCGCCGTCGCCCTCCTCGTCACCGGCTGCGGCAAGGAGGCCCCGAAGGCGGTCGTGTCCGCGCCCGTCGAGGTGACGGCGCTGACGATCGCGCCGCGGGAGGTGCCCATCACGACGACCCTCGTCGCCCAGACGCAGAGCTCGCAGGCCGTCAACATCCAGGCGCGGGTGTCGGGCTTCCTCGACAAGCGGGTCTACACCGAAGGGGCAGTCGTCAAGGCGGGCCAGGTGCTGTTCCGGATGGACCCGAAGCCGTTCCAGGTCCAGGTCGACAGCGCGGCCGCAGCGTTGCAGCGCAACCAGGCCGCGCTCGAAGTCGCGCGGGCCAACCTCGCGCGCACCAAGCCGCTCGCGCAGCAGAACGCGCTGTCGCAGAAGGACCTCGACGATGCACAGGGCCAGTACGAGCAGTCGGCCGCCGCCGTCGCGCAGTCGCAGGCCCAGCTCGAGTCCGCCAAGCTCGACCTCTCGTACACGACGATCACCTCGCCGGTCGACGGCGTCAGCAGCTTTTCCGCGGTGGCGGAGGGAACCTACGTCGACGCCAAGAATGCGCAGCTGACGACGGTGTCGGTGCTGAGCCCGATGTGGATCAACTTCAGCCTGTCCGAGAACGAGATGCAGCGCGTGCGCACCCAGGTCCAGAAGGGGCTGGTCCGGGTGCCCGAAGGCAACCAGTTCGTCGTCGAGATCGAGCTCGTCGACGGCACGCTGTTCCCGCACAAGGGCCGGATCACCTTCGCCGACCCGTCGTATAACTCGCAGACCGGCACGTTCCTGATCCGCGCATCGGTCGACAATCCCAGGGGTATGCTGCGCCCCAACCAGTACGTGCGCGCGCGCATCGTCGGCGCAGTCCGCCCGAATGCCATTCTCGTTCCGCAGCGCGCGGTCCAGCAGGGCGCCAAGGGGCACTTCGTCTGGGTGGTGAACAAGGCCGGCAAGGCGGAGTTGCGACCGGTGGAAGTCGGCGACTGGCTCGACGACAGCTGGTTCATCGCCCAGGGCCTCGCCGCCGGCGACCAGGTCGTCGTCGACGGCGCGCTGCGGCTCGCACCCGACGCAGCCGTCAAGGTGACGCCGTACGTGCCGAAGCCGGACTCGCCCGAGGCCGCGCCGGCGACACGCGCCCCCGGGGCGTCGCTGGCCGTTCACTTTCCGACGGGAAAGGCCGGGCTCGACGCCGAGGCGCTGCGGGTGCTCAAGGGTTTCGCGCCGGCGATGAAGGCTGGCCCGAACCCGATCGACGTCACCGGTTTCGCCGACCGCACGGGCGACCGGAGCGCCAACGTCGAACTCGCCAAGCGGCGCGCGGTGGCCGTGCGCGACGCACTGATCGCCGAGGGGATTCCCGCCGACCGCGTCCGCCTCAAGCCGCCGCAGGAGGTGACCGGCTCCGGCAGCGACCGCGACGCCCGGCGCGTCGAAATCGCGGTCGGCAAGTAGCCGCGACGGCGCCGCCATGTTCTCCCGCTTCTTCATCGAGCGACCGATCTTCGCCGCGGTCGTCGCCATCGTCCTCTGCCTCGCGGGCGCCGTGGCGATGCTGGTGCTGCCGGTCCAGCAGTACCCGACGATCACGCCGGTGCAGGTCACCGTCAGCGCGACCTACCCGGGCGCCGACTCGAAGACCGTGGCCGACTCGGTCGCCTCGCCGATCGAGGCGCAGGTCAACGGCGTCGACAACATGCTGTACATGTCGTCGACCAGCTCGGCCAACGGCCAGATGACGCTGACCGTCTACTTCTCGCTCGAGACGGACCCCGACATCGCGCAGGTCCAGGCGCAGAACCGGGTCAACCTCGCGCTGCCGCAGCTGCCCACCGCGGTCACGCAGCTCGGTGTCTCGGTGCAGAAGAAGTCATCGTCGATCATGATGCTGGTCGGCGTCTACGGCAAGGGCGAGCGCTACTCGAGCGAGTACATCGCCAACTACGCCAACGTCTACGTGCTCGACGCGTTGAAGCGCGTCCCCGGGGCCGGACAGGCGTCGATCATGGGCGTGCCCGACCAGGCGATGCGGATCTGGATGAACCCCGATCGCATGACCTCGCTCGGCATCACCACCAGCGACATCGTCAACGCGATCAAGGCGCAGAACGCGCTGTTCGGCGCCGGCCAGATCGGGCAGCAGCCGACGGCGGGGCCGGTCGAGCTCACCTTCCCCGTGGTCACGCAGGCGCCGTTCACCGACCCCCGGCAGTACGAGCAGATCATCCTGCGCGCGAGCCAGGACGGCAGCGCGATCGTCCGCGTGGGCGACGTCGCGCGCGCCGAGGTCGGCCTGCGCCAGTACATCGTCGACTCGAAGCTCAACGGCGTGCCGGCGACGTTCATCGCCGTCTACCTGCAGCCGGGCGCCAACGGCATCGCCGTCTCCAGGGATGTGCGCAAGACGCTCGATGAGATCAAGGCGCGCTTCCCCGAGGGCATGGACTACGTCGTCTCGCTCGACACCAACGACTTCGTCAAGCTTTCGATCGAGGAGGTGATCCACACGCTGCTCGAGGCGATCGCGCTGGTCGTGCTGGTCGTGTACCTCTTCCTGCAGAGCTTCCGCACGACGATCATCTGCACGGTCGCGATCTTCGTC
>DATIUK010000351.1:0-1664 GCA_035466885.1 Casimicrobiaceae bacterium | reverse complement strand
GATCATCAACGTCGCCTCGCTGCTGTCGTTCCAGGGCGGCCTGACGGTGCCCGCATACGCGGCCAGCAAGGGCGGCGTCGCGCAGTTCACCAAGGCGCTGTCCAACGAGTGGGCGGGCCAGGGTGTCAACATCAACTGCATCGCCCCCGGCTACATGGACACCGAGATGAACACCGCGCTGATGGCCGACCCCACGCGCAGCCGGCAGATCATGGAACGCATCCCGGCCGGGCGCTGGGGCAAGCCCGAGGACATGGCCGGTGCCGCCGTCTTCCTCGCCTCGCGCGCGTCCGACTACGTCGACGGCGCGACGATCGTCGTCGACGGCGGCTGGCTCGGCCGATGACCGGCGCGGCCGGGCGCCAGACGCCCGCCGCAAGCACACACACCCGGAGGTTGACGTGTTCACTCGAACCCTGGTCCGCGGCATGGAGTTGCTGCTGATTGCCGCGCTCGCGCTGATGGTCATCCTCGTGTTCTCGAACGTCGTGCTGCGCTACGGCTTCAACCTCGGCATCACCTTCTCCGAGGAGGTCTCGCGCTTCCTGTTCATCTGGGTCGTCTTCCTCGGCGCGGTGCTGACTCTGCGCGACAACGCGCACCTCGGCGTGCACATGCTGACCAAGAAGCTACCGCTCGCCGGCAAGAAGGTCTGCAAGTTCTTCAGCGACGTCGCCACGCTCGCCTGCTGCGTTCTCATCACCGTCGGCGGCTGGCAGGTCGTCCGGCTCGAGTTCACCAACATCGCGCCGATCTCCGGCATTCCGCTCGGCGTAGTGTTCACCGCGATCCTGGTCTGCAGCATCGGCATGGGCGTCCTGCTCGTGGGATCGATCTGGCGGCTCCTCACCGGCCGGATGTCCGCGCAGGAGCTGTCCCCGAGCTTCGAAGATGTGCTCTGACCCCGATAACCGTCCGGGAGCGCCGCGATGACTGTCACGATCTTCATGGTGTCGCTGTGCGCCGCGATGGCCGTGGGCATGCCGGTGGCGTTCGCGCTGCTCGTCTGCGCGGTCTCGCTGATGGCCTACCTCATCAGCGTCGGCACGCTCGACAGCTTCAACACCCAGATCATGGCGCAGTACCTGATTTCGGGTGCCGACAACTTCCCGCTGATGGCGATCCCGTTCTTCATGCTCGCCGGCGAGATCATGACCCGTGGCGGCATCTCGCAGCAGATCGTCAAGATCGCCAACGCGCTGGTCGGCCACATCCGCGGGGGCCTCGGCTACGTCGCGATCATAGCGGGGCTCGTGCTGGCGGCGATCTCCGGCTCTGCCGCCGCCGACACCGCGGCGCTGGCCGCCGTGGTGATCCCGATGATGCGCGAAGCCAAGTACAACGTGCCGCGCTCGGCAGGCCTCATCGCCGGCGCCGGGTGCATCGCGCCGATCCTGCCCCCGGCGATGCCACTGGTGCTATTCGGTGTGGTCTCGCAGCTGTCGATCACCAAGCTCTTCTTCACCGGCATCTTCCCGGGCCTCCTGATGGCGCTGTCGCTGGTGATCACCTGGCGCTTCGTCGCGCGCAAGGACTTCGTCGACGCGCCCAAGCAGAAGTTCAGGATCGCGCCGCTGCTGAAGGCGCTGCGCGAGGGCTTCTGGGCGCTGACGCTGCCGGTGATCATCCTGGGCGGGATGAAGTCCGGTGCGTTCACCCCCACC
>DATIUK010000350.1:0-6314 GCA_035466885.1 Casimicrobiaceae bacterium | reverse complement strand
CTGTCGTCGTGCTACCTCACGACGGTGGCCGACGACCTCGACGGCATCTACGAGGCGATCAAGGAGAACGCGCTGCTGTCGAAGTTCGCCGGCGGGCTCGGCAACGACTGGACCAACGTCCGGGCGATGGGCTCGCACATCAAGGGAACCAACGGCAAGAGCCAGGGCGTGGTGCCGTTCCTCAAGGTCGTCAACGACACCGCCGTCGCGGTCAACCAGGGCGGCAAGCGCAAGGGTGCCGTGTGCACCTACCTCGAGACCTGGCACCTCGACATCGAGGAGTTCCTCGAGCTGCGCAAGAACACCGGCGACGACCGCCGCCGCACCCACGACATGAACACCGCGAACTGGATCCCGGACCTGTTCATGAAGCGGGTGATGGAAGGGACCGACTGGACGCTGTTCTCGCCGTCCGACGTCCCCGACCTGCACGACAAGTGGGGGCGCGCGTTCGAGGAAGCCTACGTGCGCCACGAGGAGCGCGCGGCGCGCGGCGAGCTCAAGCTGTTCAAGAAGATCCCCGCGGTCCAGCTGTGGCGCCGGATGCTGTCGATGCTGTTCGAGACCGGGCACCCCTGGTTCACGTTCAAGGATGCCTGCAACGTGCGCTCGCCGCAGCAGCACCTGGGGACCGTGCACAGCTCGAACCTGTGCACCGAGATCACGCTCAACACCAGCGACACGGAGATCGCCGTCTGCAACCTGGGGTCGGTGAACCTCGTCGCGCACATGGTCGAGACCGCCGACGGCTGGGCGCTCGACCAGGCCAAGCTGCAGCGGACGATCCGCACCGCGATGCGGATGCTCGACAACGTCATCGACATCAACTACTACGCGGTGGCCAAGGCGCGCAATTCGAACCTCAGGCATCGCCCGGTGGGCCTCGGCATCATGGGCTTCCAGGACTGCCTGCACCTCCTCGGCGCGCCGTACGCATCCGACGCGGCGATCGCCTTCGCCGACCGCTCGATGGAAGCGGTGTGCTACCACGCCTACTGGGCGTCGACCGAGCTCGCCGAGGAGCGCGGGCGCTACGCGTCGTACAAGGGGAGCCTGTGGGACCGGGGCATCCTGCCGCAGGACTCGCTGAAGCTGCTGGCCGAGGAGCGCGGCGGCTACGTCGACGTCGACCTGTCGTCGACGATGGACTGGCCGGCGCTGCGCGCGCGCATCGCCACGCACGGGATGCGCAATTCGAACTGCGTGGCGATCGCGCCGACGGCGACGATCTCCAACATCATCGGCGTCGCCGCGTCGATCGAGCCCGAGTACCAGAACCTGTACGTGAAGTCGAACCTCTCCGGCGAGTTCACCGTCGTCAACGACCACCTGGTCGCCGAGCTCAAGAAGCGCAACCTCTGGGACGAGGTGATGGTCGCCGACCTCAAGTACTTCGACGGCTCGCTCGCCCGCATCGACCGCGTGCCGGCCGACCTGCGCAGCCTGTACGCAACGGCGTTCGAGGTCGAGCCGCGGTGGATCGTCGAGGCCGGCGCGCGACGGCAGAAGTGGATCGACCAGGCGCAGAGCCTCAACATCTACATGGCCGGGGCGTCAGGGAAGAAGCTCGACGAGACCTACAAGCTCGCCTGGCTGCGCGGCCTCAAGACGACGTACTACCTGCGCACGCTGGCGGCGACCGCCGCCGAGAAGTCGACCGGCCGCGGCGGCGAGCTCAACGCCGTGCCGGCGACCGGCGGCATGGCGGCGGCCGCGGGTGCTGAGACCGAAGCGCCCAAGTACTGCGCCATCGACGACCCGACTTGCGAGGCGTGCCAGTAGCCGACGCCACGCCGAGCACGCGCGACCGAAGCCCGGAGAGGCAGTGGCCCGCGAGCAAGTGCTGCACCCCCCGCGACCCGGACAGGAAGGGACACGATGAACGCCAAGACCGAGCACTGGGAGTCCTACGTCGACGACGCCGGCCGCCGCCACTGGCGCTGGCCGGCGGCACCGCAGGCCGAGGACATCCGCGGCCTGCCGGCGCCGCGATCGGCCGTCTCGCTGCCGCGGCAGCGCGAGCTGCCGCTGCTCCCGCTCTACCTGCGCGGGAAGTAGCACGCAGCGCAGGCCGGCGCAACGCGGTTGCGCTGGCCCGCGGCGTCCATCGAACGTCCCTCGGAGGCGCAGTGGCCCGATACGAGCATGTGGCAAGGCAGGTGATCGAAGCACGCTACCTCGGCGACTACAAGGTCTGGCTCGAGTTCGACGACGGCCGGAAGGGCGTGGTCGACCTCGCCGACGACCTCTACGGCGAGACCTTCGAGACGCTGCGGGACAAGGCGCGCTTCGCCGACTTCTACCTCGACTACGGGCTCGCGACGATCGCCTGGCACCACGGCGCGGACTTCGCGCCCGACTATCTCTACGACCGCCTGAGCGCGATGCACTGAGCGGCGCGCCGCCGGCGCGAGGCACCCCCCGGCAACCGATTGCAACCACAAGAACGCAGCACAGGAGAGAGACGCAAATGCTCAACTTCGACGACGACGTCGTTCCGGCGGCGCAGCCGCGCCTCATGCCGTCGACCCCCGAGACCCTGCGTGCGCAGGCCATGGGCACGATCGGCGGCGGCATCCTGACCCGCGAGCCCGTCCACGACCTCGACGCCGACCGGCAGGCGCTGGAGAACGGCTTCCGCCGCGTGCGCGTCGAGGACAAGCGGGTGATCAACGGCGACTCCGACGTCAACCAGCTGGTCCCTTTCAAGTACAGGTGGGCGTGGGACAAGTACCTCGCCGGCTGCGCGAACCACTGGATGCCGCAGGAAGTCAACATGCAGCGCGACATCGAGCTGTGGAAGAACCCGCACGGCCTGACCGACGACGAGCGGCTGATCGTCAAGCGCAACCTCGGCTTCTTCGTCACCGCCGACTCGCTCGCCGCGAACAACATCGTGCTGGGCACCTACCGCCACATCACGGCGCCCGAGTGCCGGCAGTACCTGCTGCGGCAGGCATTCGAGGAGGCGATCCACACCCACGCCTACCAGTACATCGTCGAGAGCCTGGGCCTCGACGAGTCCGAGATCTTCAACGCCTACCACGAGGTGGCGTCGATCCGCGCCAAGGACGAGTTCCTCATCCCGTTCATCGACGTGCTCACCAACCCGCTGTTCCGGACCGGCACCCCGGAAGCCGACCAGCAGCTCCTCAGGAGCCTGATCGTCTTCGCCTGCATCATGGAGGGACTGTTCTTCTACGTCGGCTTCGTGCAGATCCTGGCAATGGGCCGCCAGAACAAGATGACCGGCGCCTCCGAGCAGTACCAGTACATCCTGCGCGACGAGTCGATGCACTGCAACTTCGGCATCGACCTCATCAACACGATCAAGCTCGAGAACCCGCACCTGTGGACGCCGGAGTTCCGCGAGGAGATCCGCACGCTGATGAAGAAGGGCGTCGACCTCGAGTACGCCTACGCCGAGGACACGATGCCGCGCGGCGTGCTGGGACTCAACGCCACGATGTTCAAGGAGTACCTGCGCTTCATCGCCAACCGGCGCTGCCAGCAGATCGGCGTCGACGCGGTGTTCGACAAGGCCGACAACCCGTTCCCGTGGATGGCCGAGATGATCGACCTCAAGAAGGAGAAGAACTTCTTCGAGACCCGGGTGACCGAGTACCAGACCGGCGGTACGCTGAACTGGGAGTAGGACGCGTGTCCGCGGGCGACCCACAGCCCTTGCGGGGCGAATGGTGAAGACACGCGACTTCCAGGCCTGGATTCGAAAGCAGTATCGCTCCCTCGTACGCCGCGGAATCGTCCCGATGGTCGACGCGACGGACAGCTATGTCGTCCAGCACCTGCCCGAGTGGATCGGCGCGACTTCGTTCGACTTCGTTTCTCTGCGGAGGTCCTTCACGGCCCGCAATCCCAAGTACAACCGCGTCGACCTGGTCCGGCTTTGCCTGTTCATCGAAAGTACCCGACAGCTCGAGCGTGACGCTATCGAGGGCAGCGTTGCGGAACTCGGCGTGTACAAGGGAACAACCGCAAAGGTGCTCCACGAGTTGTTGCCCCGTCGCCGGCTGTTCCTGTTCGACACGTTCGAGGGATTCGACATGTCGGACCTTGATCATGAGCGGAATCGAGGCAATGCGGACGCCGAGTTCAAGGATGTGACATACGAAAGCGTGCGCGAGTTCGTTGGGGATTCGCCCATGATCCGATTCTGCAAGGGCCACTTTCCGGCGACGACGGCAGCGATTCCTCCGGACGAACAGTTCGCGCTGGTTCACCTGGACGCCGATCTCTTCCGACCGACGATGGACGCACTGCAGTTCTTCTATCCGAGAGTAGTGCCCGGCGGATTGATCATCATCCACGATTATTCAAGCACGGCCTGGCCTGGCATCGCGGATGCCGTGGACGGATTCTTCAGGGACAAGCCGGAGTGCCCGGTACTTGTTCCCGACAAGTCGGGCACGGCCGTCGTGCGAAAGAACCTGATCGCGCGGTGACGCTTCCTGCTGCCGTCCGCCTGGTCCTGGCCGGTCGGCGACCGTCGCGCGACCGGCCCGCGCGACTGGAGTCGATCCGCAGGCCGCCTTGGACGTCGCGGAACCTGCGCAGGCTCGACGCGCGTCGATCGCCTTGCCGACAATCCTCGCCTCAAGATCGCTGTACGGTCTCGCCATCGGCGGATTGCGGTTGCCCGGATTCGTCTTGATCGTCCTCCCAGGAATAGCGAATGCGCGGTGGATTGTCCCGGTGCCGCATCGCGATGGCGAGCAGTGCTCCGATCAGGGCGGCCGCCAGATGCGTTTCCCATGACACGCCGTACTTGACCGGCAGCACCCCCCAGACCAGCGCGCCATACAGAAAGGCGACCAGCAGCGACGCGGCAATGGCCCGCCGATCGCGGCGGATCAGGCCGGCCACGAAGATGTAGCTGACCAAGCCATAGACGAGCCCGCTGGCGCCGACGTGGATGCCCTCTCGGGCGAACAACCAGACCGCGACACCCGGCCCCAGGTAGATCGCCGGCAGCACCCTGAAGGCCGCGGTCGGGTAGAGCTGCAGCATCACCGTGCCGAGAACCAGCAACGGGAGCGAGTTGGCGATCAGGTGCTTGAAGCCGACGTGCAGCAGCGGAGCCGCCAGAATCCCGGGCAAGCCGATCCATTGTCGGGGATGAACGCCGAAACGCTCCAGACCCAAGCCCCAGCCCAGCAACGCGATGAGCCAGAGCAGGCCGACGAACCCCAACGAGAGCCTTGCCGCCAACCGGAAGTTGTCGCGGGCTTTCGCGGAACGGGTGAAAGCGGGATCGAGCGAGTCGACTCGCATCCGGGCAGATGGCGGGACGGTCCGTCGCTTACTTCTGCCGCGCCTTGCGCGCAGCGTACTTGGAGTCGCGCGCGGCCTTCTGGTCCTGCTTGAGCGCTGCCTCGGTCGCAGCTCGCGCAGCGCGCTCGGCGTCCTTGCGCGCCTTTTCCTCGGCGACCGCCTGCGCTTGTCTGGCCCTCTCGGCTGCGCGCTGTGCATCCCTCAGCTCGGCGGTGGCCCTGTTCGCGTTCCTGGTTTCGGCCATGCGGATCTTGCGCGCTGCCGCCGTCTCCACCCGTGCCGCCTGCCGCTCGGCGGACTGCGCGTCGCTGGCCAGCGCCGTCGCGCGCACCTTTTCCAGCTGGGTCTGTTTCGCCTTGGCCGCCGTCTGCAGGCGTTCCGCGAAACCTGGTTCTTTACGAGGCATATCTCTGATCCCCTATTGCAAAGCATTGGCACGGGCGGTTGACGTTGCCACGCCGATTTGCCGCCGGCCAAGGCAACGGCCACGCCCCCTTTGCCGATCGTATCCCACAGCCCCGCCGATGTGGGCGTGCGACGCGCGAAAAGATGCAGTCTGGCCGCCGTTTCGACATGCGCGCGAGGTTCAATCGAGCAGGAGTCTGCGCACCGCCGCTCCGGTCGCGCCGACCAGTTTTCGCTTCTCGGCAGCAGGCAGTCGCTTGATCGCCGCCTCCAGCTTGCCGTCTGGGCGCGGATGGCGGCCTCATCGGCACTCGCCGGTGCGGCCGCGTGGGCAAGACCCGCCAACGACCCCCCAATGCAAGGATGCCGACGGAAAGCCAGGACATGCGCCTGGAACGGTTCATTTGACCTCCCGTTGAAATTCGAAGCGGCAGTCCGGGACCGCGCCGACGAATGATACGCACTTGGCGGCGACGTCGCACCACCAGCGCCGACGCCCGCTCGCCGGCTGATCTTCGCAGTGGTCGCTCGGCGCGCGATGGTCTGTCGGCCGATGTCGGGACCGCGGATGGAATCGCCGCAAGGCCTTGCCAATCGCGGCAGGTGTGGCACGATGG
>DATIUK010000349.1:0-13445 GCA_035466885.1 Casimicrobiaceae bacterium | reverse complement strand
CTGCTGCTCGGTGCGGGCCGAGAGTCCGTGCGTTTCCTCGGACAGCTCGTGCGTCGTCCGGCTGATCGACGAGGTGCCGTTCTTGATGTCGATGACGACCGCCGCGAGATTGATCGAGACCTGCTGGAGGCTCCGCAGCAGCAGGCCCGGCTCGTCGATCCGGTCGGTCGTCGTCCGGTAGGTGATCACCCCGGCGGCGATGTCGCGGCTGGCCTGCAACGCCTCGTGCAAGGGTGCGGCGACCTTGTGCGTCACCAGCAAGGCCGCGAGGATCGCAATGACGATTCCCACGCCGGCGAGGGTGGAGACGAGCGTGGCCCCGCCGCCAAGGAGCGCGGCGGCGGCGATGCTGGCGAGCAGCACGGCGTTGAGCGCGGCCGCGATTCCCACCCAAGTGCCGATGCCGAGGCTGCCCGCGCGGGCGAGCCAGCCGGCGAACCCGGTGCGCTTGACGAAGCCGTGCTCCAGCCGGATGCCTCGGGCCGTGCCTTCGCGCATCCGGGCGTAGAGCGCGTCGGCAGCCTCGATCTCGGCCCGCGACGGCGTGGTGCGAACCGACATGTAGCCCACGACCTGGCTTCCCTCCTTGACCGGCGTCACGTTGGCGCACACCCAGTAGTGGTCGCCGTTCTTGCGCCGGTTCTTGACCACACCGCTCCACGGCAGGCCGTCCTTGACCGTCGCCCAGAGGTCCGCGAACGCCGCCTCGGGCATGTCCGGGTGACGCACCAGGTTGTGCGGCGCGCCCATGAGCTCGTGGCGGTCGAAGCCGCTGGTCTCGATGAACGCCGGGTTGCAGTAGGTGATCCGGCCCTTGAGGTCGGTCTTGGACACCAGCGACGTGCCCTCGGGGAGGATGTGCTCCTGCTGGGTGACGGGTAGGTTCTTGCGCATCGTCGACTCTCTCGCTCTGGTCTCTTTCGTTCCTGGTGCGGCCGCCGGTGGCGTTGCGTCAGTGCCGGGACATTTTCACCAGCGCCGGCACGTCGAGGATCATCGCGACACGGCCATCGCCCATGATGGTCGCGCCCGAGATGCCCGTGACTTTCCGGTAGTTGCTCTCCAGGCTCTTGATGACGACCTGGTGCTGGCCGAGCAGCTCGTCGACCAGCAGTGCCGTCGCGGCGCCGTCCGACTCCAGGATCACCATCACGCCGGCAGCCGCGCCGCGCTCCGGCCCGGCGAGGCCGAAGACCTCGCGCAGGTCGACCACCGGCACGTACTCGCCGCGGACGCTGATCACGCGGCCGGCACCGCTGACACTGTGCACGCCGCGCTCGGTGACCTGCAGCGACTCGATCACGTGGTTGAGCGGCACGATGAAGGTCTCGCCGGACACGCCGACCGACATGCCGTCGAGGATCGCCAGCGTGAGCGGCAGGCGGACGGAGATCCGGGTGCCCATTCCCAGCGCGGACTCGATCTCGACCCGGCCGCCGAGCTCGCGGATGTTGCGGCGGACGACGTCCATGCCGACACCCCGCCCGGAGACGTCGGTGACGACCTCGGCGGTCGAGAGCCCCGCTTCGAAAATGAGCTGCCAGACCTCCTGGTCCGGCATCGCATCGCTGACCGGCATGCCGCGCGACTTGGCCTTGGCGAGGATCTTGTCGCGGTTCAGACCCGCCCCGTCGTCGCCGACCTCGATGACGATGCTGCCGCCACGGTGGCAGGCCTTGAGCGTGATCGTGCCCTTGGCCGGCTTGCCTGCCGCCAGTCGCGCCTCGGGCGGCTCGATGCCGTGGTCGAGGCTGTTGCGGATCAGGTGGGTCAACGGGTCGGCGATTTTCTCGATCAGGCCCTTGTCGAGTTCGGTGCCCTCGCCCTCGGTCTTGAGCTCGACCTCTTTGTTGAGCTTGCCGGCGACGTCCCGGACGACGCGCGGGAAGCGGTTGAACACCACGGCGATCGGCATCATCCGCACCGACATCACCGCTTCCTGCAGGTCGCGGGTGTTGCGCTCGAGCTGCGACAGCCCGGCGAGCAGGCGCTCGTGGGCGACCGGGTCGATGCCGGCGGCCGTCTGCGTCAGCATCGCCTGCGTGATCACCAGCTCGCCGACGAGGTTGATCATCTCGTCGACCTTGTCGACGCCCACGCGGATCGAGGACTCCGCGGCCGCGACCGGCTTCTCGGCAACGCGCGCGGGCGCCGCCGCTGTGCCGCCGCTGGTGCCGTTTCCGCCGGCCGGCGCCGCCGCCGGGGCGCTCGGCACGGCCGCCGGTGGCGGCGCGGGCAGCGGAGCAAAGAAGCCGTAACCTTTGTCGTCGTCCGTTGCCGGCCGGCCCGGCGCGTCGTCGAAGAAGCCGAACCCGGCGTCGTCGGACACCGCTGCCGGCGAGGCGCCCGCAAGCTCGATCGCCACCGCCGCCGGATCGACGACGAAGGCGAAGCGGCCGCGGATCTCCTCGTCGCCTGCCGTCGTGACCAGCACCCACCGGTGCCGGGACGATCCCGGCGCGAGCTCCGCCGCGTCGAGCGCCCCCAGGAGTGCGAGCTCGGCACGCAGGCCCGCAAGGCTCGAGTGCGAGTCCTGCGGCGCGTCGAAGGCGACCTCGAGCCGGCGCGGGATGGCGGCGGGAGCGGCGGCGGGCACGGGCGCGGCGACCGAAGGCACGTCGTTCCGGGTCATGCAGGCCCGGATCCGCTGGCACATCGCATCGACGGCGACCTCCGGCGCGGGCGTCTCGCCGCGATAGTGGGCGAGTTGTGCCCGCAGGAGGTCGGCCGCCGCAAGCAGCACGTCGATCATGTCCGAGCGCAGCACGAGGTCGTTCTTGCGGACCCGGTCGAGCAGCGATTCGAGCTCGTGGGTCACTTCCGCCATCTCATGGAAGCCGAAGGTCCCGCTGCCACCCTTGATCGAGTGCGCGGCCCGGAAGATGGCGTTGAGGTCCTCCGCGGCGGGCGTGGCGACGTCGATGGTCACCAGCAGGTTCTCGAGGTTGGCGAGGTGTTCCGCCGCCTCCTCGAAGAAGACCTGGTGGAACTGCGCCATGTCGATGGCGGCGCGGGTGGAGAGCTCTTCCATGATCGTTCCCCTGGTCGTCAGCCGATGACTTTCTTCACGACCTCGAGCAGCCGCTGCGGGTCGAAGGGCTTGACCAGCCAGCCGGTCGCGCCGGCCGCGCGGCCCTGCGACTTCATCTGGTCCGACGACTCGGTCGTCAACATCAGGATGGGCACGCTCGCGTACTGCGGCAGCGCGCGCAGCGACTTGACCAGCGTGAGGCCGTCCATCTCCGGCATGTTCTGGTCGGTGAGCACCAGCGCCGCCTGCGTCGCGCGGGCCTTGTTGAGCCCGTCCTTGCCGTCGCAGGCCTCGGTGACGTCGTAGCCGGCGCCCTTCAGCGTGAACGAGACCATTTGCCGAATCGATGGCGAGTCGTCTACGGTCAGTACCATCTTGCCCATGATTGGAAAGCTCCTGCGGCCCTGCGGCCCGTTGTTTCGTCCGACGGACGGGGGTGCTGCGCCCCGCCCCACCCCATTCGTTAGAAGAGCTCGACGTCCCCGTGCGCCATCTGCGCCGCCTGCACCGGATTGCGGTGGGTGACCGAGCGAACCTGCTCGAGAAGTTCGGTCACCCGCTGGAAGCGCGCGGCCTGCTCGCCCGACTGATCGTCGGCGGAGAGCGGCATCGCCGCGAACGACGCCAGCACGTCGCCGACGCCGTACAGCCCGGCGAGGAGCTTCTGTCCCTGCTCGATGCGTACTTGCGTGTGACCGATCAGCTGCGAGGTCATGTCCTGGAACTGCAGCGACGTCACCGCGACGCCCACCTGGCGCTCGATCTCCTCGACCAGCGCGGAGAGATCGCCGACGCGGCTCGCGGTGAGCGCGTTGACCTTCTGGATCGCGCCCATCGTTCCGTCGAAGTCCTCCTTCGAGCGCACGGCCGACTCGCGGTCGTGCGACGCCATTTCGTCGATCGCGCCCTCGGTCTCCCGGATGAGCTCGTGGACGGTGCCGATCTGGCTTCGGATCTGCTGGCTGAAGTGGCTGGTCCGCTCGGAGAGCGCGCGCACTTCGTCGGCGACGACGGCGAAGCCGCGCCCGGTCTCGCCGGCCCGCGCAGCTTCGATCGCGGCGTTGAGCGCGAGCAGGTTGGTCTGGCGCGAGATACCCTCGATCTCCTCGAGGACCTTGACCACCGCGGACACCGCGCCGTTGATCTTGTCCATTTTCTCGACGACCAGCGTCGCGTGCTGGCTGTTCTGCGTCGCGCTGTCGACGAAGGCCTGCAGCACGGCGGTGGTCTCGGCGATGAAGCGGTCGATGGTCATCTGCTCGGCGCCGCCGCCCGAGGCACCCTGGACGATGGTGACCGCGAGCTCCTTCTGGCGCGTGGCGAGATCGTTGAGGCTCGTGAAGCTGCCCAGGAGCTTCCCGATTGCGTCGGCGAGGAGCCCTTTCATCCGGACCAGTTCGTCGCGCGAGTGGTTGTACTGGTAGTCGAGCTCGCTGGCGCAGTTCGCGACCGACTCCTTCGACTGGCGGGCGATCTTCTCGAACCGCTCCTGCATCGCGGCTGCTCGCGCCGCGTGCTCCGCGCACAGCCGGTTGGTCTCGAGCCGGTGCGCATAGGCAATAGCGCCGCCGACCAGGACGACGACCAGCGCGGCGATCGCGATGTCGGCGGGTGCCCATCCGGCGCGCCACCCGAACGCCGCCAGCGCGCAGGCGCCGAGGACGACGGCCGCGGCGGCGACGCCCCACTTCGTCGCATTGTGGACTACAGGAGTATTCGCAACCATCGACATCTCCGGGCCGGAAACTGGGCAGGCCACGCCCGCCTGATCAGGATTATTGGACCTTTATCGGCAGCCAAAGCCGCGAGTAAAGGGATATTTCCCCGACCCCCAAGCCCGGGAATACGGGACTTTTCTGCTTCTTTTCCCGCTTGCGCGTAGAATCGCGGGGCCCTTTTCCGCCCTTGCCATGTCTCCCGTTTCGCCGCCCCGCCCGCTCGATCTCGTCGTCGTCGAGGACAGCGAGGACGATTACCTGCTCGTGGTGACGCGCCTCGCGTCCGCCGGCTGGGAGGTGCGCCCGGTGCGGGTCGAGACAGCGGCGGAACTGCAGGCCGCACTCGCCGCCCGGCACATCGACGCGGTGATCTCCGACCACCAGCTGCCCCGCTTCGGCTCGATGGCGGCGCTGGCACTGGTACGCAGCATCGATCCCGACATGCCGTTCGTCCTCGTCTCTGGCGCGATCGGCGAGGAGGTCGCCGTCGGCGCGATGCAGGCCGGCGCCGACGACTACGTGATGAAGGACAACCTGGGCCGGCTGGTGCCCGGCCTCGCCCACGCGCTCGAGGCTGGCGCGGCGCGCAGGCGGCACCGGGCGGCCGAAACAGCGCTGGTCGAGAGCGAGGCGCGCTTCCGGGCGCTCGCTGCCAACCTCCCCGGCGTCGTCTTCCAGTTGCAGTTCGACGGCGACCGGCAGGAACTCGTCTACGTAAGTGACGCCGGCGCGCAGCTCTTCGGCGAGCCGATCGAGCGCCTGCTGGAAGGCCCGGTTGCGTTCACTGACCGGTTCGCACCGGAGTCGGCAGCGTCGCTGCGGCAACTGCTCGCCGCGCGTGCCGGCGCGCTCGACCCGCTGCGCTGGGTCGGCGCCCTGCCGCCGATCCCGGGACGCGGCGCCCTCTGGGTCGAGCTGGCCGCAAGTCCGCGGCGCCTCGCTTCCGGCCGGATCCAGTGGGATGGCATCCTGACCGACATCACGGCGCAGAAGGACGCCGAGCTCGCGCTGATGGACTCGCGCACGGAGCTGCGCGAGCTCGCTTCGCACCTCGCCCGGGTCCGCGAGGAGGAGCGCGAGGCGATCGCGCGCGAGATCCACGACGACGTCGGCAGCACGCTGATGGCCGTCAAGTTCGACGTCGCGTTCCTCAAGGGCCAGCTCCGGCAGGACGCGGCGACGACGGCCAAGCTCGTCGAGCTCGACCAGCTCGTCGACGTCGCAATCCTCTCGTCGTCGCGGATCATGCACGACCTGCGGCCCGGGATCCTCGACGAGGGCATCGTCGCGGCGCTGGAGTGGCAGGCGCGCGACTTCCAGCACCGGATGGGCATCGCCTGCGGTTTCGCCGCGTCGGCCGAGGAGATCCCGGTCGACCGCGCCACCGCGATCGCCGCCTTTCGCATCTGCCAGGAGGCGCTCAGCAACGTCGCGAAGTACGCGGCGGCGAGGCGCGTCGACGTGCGCCTCGACGGTGAGCCCGGAGAGCTGCGAATGACGATCCACGACAACGGCAAGGGCATCCACCCGGCCGATCTCGCCAAGCCCGACTGCTTTGGGCTGCGCGGCATGAAGGAGCGCGCGGTCTCGCTCGGGGGCAGCGTGGCCGTCACCGGCGGTCCGGGCCGGGGCACGACGATCACCTTGACGCTGCCGATCGCCGATCCGGCCGCCGCTGACGACGGAGGCAGCCAATGATCACCATCGTCCTCGCCGACGACCACGCGCTCGTTCGCCAGGGATTGAAGCAGATCCTGCTCGCCCAACCCGATCTCGCCGTCGGCGGCGAGGCCGCCAACCACGGCGAGGTGATGCAGCTCCTGCGCCGCAGCCTGCCCGACGTGCTGGTGCTCGACATCAACATGCCGGGCAAGAACGGCATCGATACGCTGAAGCAAGCGCGCCAGGAGTTCCCGCGCCTGCCGGTGCTGATGCTGTCGATGTACCCGGAAGACCAGTACGCGGTGCGGGCGCTCAAGGCCGGCGCTTCGGGCTACCTCACCAAGATGGCCGCGCCCGACCAGCTGGTCGACGCGATCCGCAGCATCGCGCGCGGGCGGAAGTACATCACCCCGGAGCTCGCCCAGTCGCTCGCCGACAGCATCGATCGCGACCCCGACGTCCCGCCGCACGAACTGCTGTCCGACCGTGAGTTCCAGGTGCTGCGCCTGATCGCGTCCGGCCGCAGCCTGGCGCAGATCGGCGACGACCTCGCGCTGTCGCCCAAGACCGTCAGCGTCTACCGCGCCCGGGTGCTGGCCAAGCTGCGGCTCGCAAGCAACGCCGAGCTCACGCGCTATGCGCTCACCCACCGGCTCATCGATTGAGCCCGGCCGCCGTCAGGCGGCGAACACGCGGTTCTTGCCGGCTTCCTTCGCCCGGTACAGCGCGCGGTCGGCGCGCTCGACGAGGTCGTCCTGCGACTCGCCGTTGCTGCGCTGCGCGACACCGGCACTGAACGTGATCAGCACGCGTTCGTTGTTGTGCATGAAGAAGCGCTTGGTCAGCTCGCGCTGGACCCGCATCATCACGTTCACCGCGTCGGCGGCCGTGGTGTCGCCGAGCAGGATCACGAACTCCTCGCCGCCGTAGCGGGCGATGACGTCCGACGGGCGCAGCGCCTGCCGCACGACACGGGCAAGGTGGACGAGCGCCAGGTCGCCGGTCTGGTGGCCCAGCGTGTCGTTGATGTTCTTGAAGTTGTCGATGTCGAGCACGGCGAGTGACAGCGGCTCGTCGCGCCGCTCTGAGCGCGCCGACTCGCTCTCGAACGCCCGGGCGAGGCCGCGCCGGTTGGGCAGCGCGGTGAGGTGATCCTCGTGCATACGCTCGCTGACCGACGCCAGCTCCTGCTCGAGCTGCGAGACGCGATGCTGGTACTCGTTGACCCGCTCCTGCGTCTGCACGAGCTCGTCGCGCGAGCGCTGCAGGTTGAACTGGACGCCGCGCGTGTCCTGCATCACCGCCCCGATGATGTCGGAGATCTCGGACAGGTCGGAGGCGTTCTCGATCTTGGTCGCGTAGCCGGCGACGCGGTCGTGGTACTCGCCGGTGCTGTCGGCCATCGTGCCCAGCCGGTCGATGAAGGTCGTGACCATGTTCTTGAGCGCGTCCTTGGCCTCGTCGAGGCTGCGCTTCAGCGTGCCCTGCTTGAACACGATCTCGCGCAGGCTGCGCTCGAGTTGGGCGATGTCGGTCTGCGCCAGCGGGCGCGAGGTCATCTCCTCGACCACCTTCATCTGCCCGGCCAGCCAGTCCTCGCCCGAGACGAGCTCGGCGACGTTGCCGACCAGGATGTGCAGCAGGCGCAGCAGGCCCTGCTGGACGCCGAGCTGGTCCTCGCCGCGGATCTCCAGCGCCACCTAGAAGAGCTTCAGCTTGTTGCCGAGGTCGGCGATCGCCGCTGGCGTGGTCGCGTTGCGTGCTTCCGCGGCCAACAGCTGTGCGTCGTGGACGAGCTCCGGGTTGTAGCCCAGGCGCTCGACGACGCCGTAGGTCAGCGTTTGCGCGAGCAGCTCGCAAACCACCGACAGCGCGTCGCTGTCGCGCTTGACCTCGGTGGAAACCTTGCTCGCCGCGTCGCGGGCACTCGGTGTGTCGACAGCAGCGGCAGCAGCCGTGGTCGGCTCCGGCTCCGGCAGCAGCGACATGTTCTCGGACCAGCTGCGCACCAGCCCCCGCAGCCGCGTGTAGAGCATCTCCGGCGTGCCGTTGCTGCTCGCGATCACGCGCTCCAGCATCTCGCGCTTCTTGCCCGGCGGGAGCCCCGGCGTGCGGGCTTCCCATTGCGCGATCAGGTCGCGCAGCAGGGGGCCCCAGGATGGGGTCGTCGCCACTGCCGGCTTCGCCCCGACCAGCCGCAGCAGCGCCGCCTTGGTCTCGGGCCACGCGGCGAGCTCGACCGCCCGCTCGAGCGCCATCGCCTCGCGCGGCACCTCCCCGGGCTGCTTCAGCACCTCCGCGGCGAGCTCCCGCAGCATCGCCGCCGCCGTCAGCGCCCCGAGCTTGGTGCCGGGCGACGCGATCTCGTGATAGATCCGCGAATAGTTGTCAGGCGTCGGCGCCATCCGCCGCTGCGCGAGCTGGCGCAGTGCCTCGCGGGCGACTTCGGAGGGGTTCTGGGGGGTGGGTACCACGATCGCTTGCCTGTCGTGTCGGTCTTGTTGTCGGCTCGAAGCAACTGCGGGGTTGGCTGCCGGCCGATCTCGATGATGTCCCTGCCGCGCCCGCGCGTCAGATGTAGTTGAACAGCGAGAGCCCGCTGACCTGCATGAATGACTTCTGCGCGGCCTCGAGCGCCAGTTGCTGGCGGGCGAAGTCCGAAAGTGCCTTGTTGTAGTCGAGATCCTGCAGGCGCGACAGCGTGGACTCGTACTGTAGCAGCCTCGCCTCGTTCCCGGTAGACAGGCTGTCGAGCTCGCGCATGCGGGCGCCCTGCCCTGCCCGCGCGGTCAGGATCGCCTCCTGCGCCTGCGTCAGGTTCTGCAGCGCGGTTCCGAGACCGTTGACGAGCTTCGTTCGGTCGGCCGCGGTCGCCGCCGGGGCCCGCAGCGTCGCGATGAGGTCCTGCACGGTGGCGAACACGCTCTTCCGCGGCGAGGGCTCCAGGGTGAACTGGTCGCCCGCAGCAGGATTGCCCTTGATCGTGACCTGCATGCCCGCGACCGTGATCGCGGCGCCGGGCGCAAAGGCATTGCCGCCCGAGACCGTCGTCGCCGTCGTGAGGTCGACCACATCGTAGGTCGTCGCGCCAGCGGCGACGGCGAACTGCAGCCGATAGCGATGGCCGTCGAGCAGCGCGGCGTCGACGACGCTGCCGCCGTCGAGCGTTCCCGTTCCGCCGTTCGCAGGATCCGGTGTCGCGGCAAACGTTCCGTTGCCGGTGCGCACCGCATTGAACAGCGACTCGCCGTCGATGCTGACCTGGAGCTCGCGTCCGTCGGCGACTGCGATCGAGCGCGTGCCCTGGTCGCCGTTGTAGGCGTAGGCGCCGGAGGCGAGCGTGAACGGTTGCGTGTTCACCGCATAACCGCTGAATAGATAGCCCCCGTCGGCGCCCCGGCTGTTGGCCAGGCCGACGAGCTGCTGGAGTAGGCCGTCGAGCTCGGTCGCGAGCCCGCCGCGATCGGCCGCGGACAGCGTCCCCGACCCGGCATTGATCGCCAGCGTCCGGATCGACACCAGGAGGTCGCTGATGTCGCCCAGGGTCGAATCGCCGACGGCGAGGCTCTCGCTGGCCGTGCTGATGTTGGCCGCGAAGCGTTCGACGCGTGCCCGCGACTGACCGACGACGACGACCTCCGCCGAGGCGACGGGATCGTCGGACGGAGTGAGCATCCGCTGGCCCGCGGCGATTCGCTGCTGGTTGGCGAAGAGCTCGGATTGCGCCCTGGCGATCGCATCGGAGCCCTGGGTATAGATCTGCGAGGTGCTGATGCGCATGTCAGTACCCGCCCGGCCACCCGAAGGGTACGGACTGCGCCCCCTCGGGAGGCAGCGAATACCAGGCCGCAGGCCGCAGGACAGCCGAAGGCTGGTCCCGCGAAGCGGGATGCGGCTCTGCCGCACAGAATGAGCGTGGGGGTCGTTTCATCCTAGCTTCCGAATATGCCGAGCACGGTCTGGAACAGCGATGCGGCAATGGCCATCACTTTTCCCGCCGCCTGGTAGGCCTGCTGGTAGCGCTGCAGGTTGGCGGCTTCTTCGTCGAGGTTGACGCCGGACACCGATGCCTGCGTGTCCAGGGCCTGCTGCAGCAGCCGCGCCTGTGCCGAGCTCTCGATCCCGGCTTCGCGGGTCGCGTTGCCGAGGACGCTGACCGCCTGGCCATAGGCGCCGTGGAGGGTCGCGGTGCCCCCGGCAACCAGGTTCGCCGTCGACAACGCGCCCAGCAGCAGCGCATTGCGGTTGTCGCCGGCGCCGCCGGTGTTGGCGCGGACGGTGAACACGTCGCCGCCCGCCGGGGCTCCTTCGAGCGTGAATCTCAAGCCGCCGAAGGCGACCGTGGCCCCCGCCACATAGGGAATCGCCGCGCCTGCGGCGTAGGAGGTCGTCGTCGTGCCGACGGTGACGTCGACGGCCCCGCTGGTCGAGAACGTCGTCGGCGGCGACGCGAAGCTGAAGCTGACCGGCGCCGCCAGCGGCGTTGCGAGATAGCTGGGATCGATCGCGCCCGCAGAGATCCGTCCCGTCCCGGTGTTCGCCGACGCCGCGGCGGTGCGGATCGGCGCCGCGGCGGCGATCGCCGCCGGGTCCTTGACGGCGAGTCGCAAATCGAGCGCAGCCGAGCGCGTCGGCTGGATCAGGAACAGGTCGCCGACTGCCGGCGTGCCGCCGGCGATGTCGATGGTGAGCCCGTCGACCGTCTGCGGCAGGGTCGCGAACGATTGCGACGTGCCGTCGGCGAGACGGGTCAACCGGTAATTCGCGCCGTCGTAGGCGAGCCGGTAGTCGCTGGTCGACAGCGCGCCCGGATCGGCAATCGTCGCGGTGATCGTCGCGCTGCCCACGAGGGTGACTGCCCGCGGGGCCGGCACGTTGAAGAAGTCGCCGCCGAGAACTCCGGTGAGATCCTGGCCCAGCCGGTGCTGCTCGTTGACGGCGTCGGCCGCGACCAGCGCGATACGGCCCAGTGCGTTCTCGGCCGCTCCGAGCTCGCCGTCGCGGAAACGCATCAGCCCGCCCAGCGCACCCCCGGTGATGTCCTCGGTCCGGAAAGGTACGAATCCGCCGGCGGTGTTCAAGCCCACGGCGACGTCGCCGGGGTTGGATGGCGCGCGGAAAGCCTGCAGCGCGTACGCCGTCTCGCCGACCACCAGCGCCTGCCCGTTCGAGAGAAAGACGTTGAGCGACCCGTCGCTCTGCTCGACGGCGGTTGCGCCGATCTCGCGATTGAGTTCCAGCACCAGCGCATCGCGCTGGTCGAGGAGGTCGTTGGCCGGCGCGAGGTTCCCGGCCACCGCGATCGCCTCGGCGATGCGCCGGTTGAGGCCGGCGATCTGCGTCGAGTACGAGTTGATCGCGCCGACGGTGGCTTCGACCTGGGTGTTGGTGCCGCTGCGGACCTCGGCGAGCTGCTCGCCGAGCTGGTTGAAGCGCGCGACCAGCGCCTGCGCCGCGCTCAGCATCGTTTGCCGGGCCGGGATGTCGGCGGGCCGCGCGGCGACTGCGTTGACGCCAGCGAAGAAGTCGTCGAGTGCCGGGGCGAGTGACGAGGCGTCGCTGCCGAACAGGTTGTCGAGCTGGGTAAGCCTGGCTTCGCGGACGGAGAGGTCGGCGGCGCTGGCCTGGGCCTGGCGCATCTGGCTCGCGAGGAAGTCGCTGTAGACCCGCCGCACCGTGTCGGCATTGGCGCCCTGGCCGAAGTATCCCGCGCCTGTGTACTGCGGCGTGCGGGTGCTCTGCAGCACCTGCTGCCGGGTGTAGCCCGGCGTATTCACGTTGGCGATGTTGTGCCCGGTCGTGTTGAGCCCCGCCTGCGCGGCGGACAGGCCGGAGAGACCGATGCCGAAGATGCTGCTGGAGCTCATTGCCCGCCCTTGGAGAAGACGCCTGCGTGCTACGCGACACCGTTGCGTTTATCGGCACCGGCGGCGGCAACTTGAGCCGCCCCTCCCGTGCCGAGGCGGCCGATCGCCTCGATGATCCGGGCGAGCTTCTCGGCGTAGCGCGGATCGGTCGCGTACCCGGCCTGCTGCAGTTTTTGCGCATACGCATTGCCGTCGCCGGTCGCGGACAGGACGCCCGAGTAGCGCGGGCTGCTGCGCATCAGCCGGGCGAAGTCCTGGAATGCCTCGGCGTAGGACCCGTAGGAACGGAAGGCTTCGACCGCGGTGACCGCCTTGCCGGCGACGTACTCGGTCGTCGCGGCCAGCGTGCGTGCACCCTGCCATCCGGTCCCGGCCTTGATGCCGAAGAGGTTGTGGCTGGTGGCGCCGTCCGCAGCGCGCGGCTGGTGCCGCCCCCAGCCGGTCTCCAGCGCCGCCTGCGCGAGCAGGAACGTGACCGGGATGCCGGCCGCCTGCGCCGCCGCCTCCGCCTGCGGTCGCATCCGCTCGATGAAGTTCCGCGCCGTCTCGGGCAGGCTCGCGCCCGCCGGCGCGGCCGGGGAGGCAGCCGCGGAAGGCGCCGCCGCGGCCGGAGCGCGCATCACGGAGCGAGGCGGAATGCCGGCGAAGGCGGCCCCCGCCCCTTCGCCGGCACCCTTGCCCGTTGCCCGTGCTTCCTTGCCGGCACCCGCAGCTGCTTCGGTCGTCCTGGGCGACAGCTGCTTGACCAGCATGTCGGCGATGCCCACGCCCTTCTTGGCGAGTTCCTGCGCCATCTGCTGGTCGAACATCGCCGTGTAGGTCTTGGTCGTCTCGCTGGCGAAGGGGCCGTCCTGCGGCAACGCCTCGCGCATGCTCTTCAGCAGCATCTGCATGAACAGCGCCTCGAACTGCCCCGCCACCGCCCGCAGCGACTCTCCGGGCGCCGCCTTGGCCTGCTGCCTCAACGCCGCCAGGCCGCGCGAGTCCATGGCCAGCGCGCCGGCGGCGTCGCGTGTCGCGAGGTTCGAAAGCGCCATCGTTGCTCCTCAGAGGCTGGGAGTTTTTCGGGCGTGCCCGAGCAGCGCGCCAGAAGGCGTCCGATCGAGGCGCAAAGCGCAGCCATAGCTCGGGCTATGGCGAGCATTGGCAACGACGAGCGGGCGTCTT
>DATIUK010000348.1:0-3894 GCA_035466885.1 Casimicrobiaceae bacterium | reverse complement strand
CCCGGGCTCGGCGCCGTCGGCCGTGCTGATGGCGGCGATGATCATCCACGGCATCCAGCCCGGGCCGATGCTGATGATCCAGCACCCCAAGTTCATCTACGAGATGGTGGCGATGACGACGCTGGCGTCGATCACGATCCTGCTGTTCGGGCTGTTCGGCGTGCGACCGCTGCTGCACGTGCTGAAGGTGCCGCGCGCGATCCTGATGCCGATCGTGTTCCTGCTGTGCGTCGTCGGCGCATTCGCCACCGCGTCGCGCCTGTTCGACATCTACGCCATGCTGGCGATCGGCACCGCGGCATTCTTCCTGCGCCGCCGCGGCTACGAGATGGCGCCGCTGGTGCTGGGCCTTGTGCTGGGCCATCTGCTCGACAAGAGCCTGCGCCGCGGCCTGGTGCTGTCCGACGGCAGCCTGCTGCCGTTCTTCACCCGGCCGATCTGCATGGCGTTTGCCGCGGTGACGCTGTTCACGATCCTGCTGTACGTACCGCCGTTCAGGGCCCTGGTCGATCGCACGCGTCGCGTCGTCGTACAGGGGATGAAGTCGCTGCTGCCGCGCCGCGGGTAGCGCCGGATGCAGTTCGCGCTCTGCAACGAGGTGCTGCAGCCGCTGCCTTTCGAGCGGCAGTGCGCGATCGCCGCGGCGCTGGGCTACGACGGCCTCGAGGTCGCCCCGTTCACGCTGGCCGACGATCCAACGGCGATCACCGACGCGCAAGCCGGGGTATTCCGCCGCATGGCCGAGGACGCGGGCGTCGCGATCCACGGGCTGCACTGGCTCCTGGTGGCGCCCGCCGGGCTCTCGATCGTCAGCGCGGACGCCGCGCTGCGCGCGCGCACCACCGCGGTGATGGAGCGCATGGTCGAGCTGTGCCGCCTGATGGGCGGACGCTACCTGGTGCACGGCTCGCCGAAGCAGCGCTCGGTGCCGCCGGGTGAAACCAAGGCCACGGCGCTTGCACGCGCCACTGAGGCGCTGGCGCGTGCGGCACGACGGGCCGAGGCCTGCGGCGTCACCTACTGCATCGAGCCGCTCGCGCCGCGCGAGACCGACCTCGTCAACACTGTCGCCGAGGCGATGGCACTGGTGGCGGACATCGGCTCGCCGGGGTTGCAGACCATGATCGACTGCAGCGCCGCCGGCCAGGCCGAGGCCGAGCCGGTCGCGGCGCTGATGGCGCGCTGGATGCCCGGCGGCCACATCGCCCACGTCCAGGTCAACGACCCCAACCGGCGCGGCCCGGGACAGGGCGCGATGGCCTTCGCGCCGATCCTCCGCATGATCGGTCAGATGCAGGACCAGGGCCACTACCGCGGCATCGTCGCCGTCGAGCCGTTCGATTACGTCCCCGACGGGATGGGCTCGGCCGCGCGTGCGATCGGGTATCTCAAGGGCCTCGTCGAAGGGCTCGGCTGCCGCGACTGACGCGCGGCGCTCGCGCGGGGCGCCGCCGCGGGCCGGGGCGCAATGAACGGACCGCGCGAGGGACCCGGTACCCTGGTGCCGAGGACCGGACTCGAACCGGCAGGCCTTGCGGCGGCGGATTTTCGTCACACCACGCCTTTCGGCGCCAACCCGATCGTGCCCGGGCTGTTCGTGCGCTGGACTATGCCTTCGCCGTTGCTCGTACCGAGCGGCAGGCGCCCTCCGTCTAGTCTCTACACCTTCCCCGCGGGCGGGGCTTGGCTCGGCGTTGCCTCGATTCCATCAGGGGTTTCGCCGAATTTGAAGGGATTCACACGGGAGCTTTCGCACCCCGCTGCTCAAGCGCTTTCAAGTCCGCTGTGTTTACCAATTTCACCACCCCGGCACTGGGCCGCATTCTATCCCGTGCACAGGCGCCGCGTAAGCCACGCGCGCACGTCCAACCGAGGGCGCGCGAGGCCGCACCGGCCAGCCGCGCCGCGATCCGGCCGCACGCGCCGGCAGCTCAAGCCGACGCCGAGCGTCGATCGACGCCGCGCCAGACCGCCTTGACGACTTCGCTGGCAACGATGATCGTGCTCGCGACCGCGAGGCAGACGAGCCAGTCGCGCAGCGAGAGCGCCACCGTCCCGAACGCAACCTGCAGCGCCGGGACGTAGAGCACGGCCAGCTGCAACGCCACGCCGGCAGCGACCGACAGCCACAGCCAGCGATTGGCGAAGAGCTGGTGCGTGATCGGGAGCGTGTCCGAGCGGATGCAGAACACGCCGACGAGCTGGAAAAGCACCAGCGTGTTGAACGCCATCGTCCGCGCCTCGCGGATGTCGCCGGTCCCGTCGATGAGGCCGCCGGGCAGCCCGGCGTCGAGCACCAGCAGCGTGCCGACCCCCATCACGACCGCGGCGACCGCGATCCATGCCCACATCCGCAGCGTGACCACAGCCGCGCCCTTGTCGCGCGGCTTGCGGACCATCAGCTCCGCGTCGGGAGGGTCGACTCCCACGGCCAGAGCCGGAAACCCGTCGGTGACGAGATTCACCCACAGGATCATCGTGGGCAGCAGCGGCAGGATCAGCGCCTCCCCGCGGCCGGCAACGATCCCGAGCACGCCGGCAAGGGCGACGCCGAAGAATATGACGACGACCTCCCCCATGTTGGTGGACAGCAGGTAGCGCAGGAACTTCTGTATGTTGGCGTAGATCGCGCGCCCTTCCTCGATCGCGGCGACGATGGTCGCGAAGTTGTCGTCGGCCAGCACGACGTCGGCGGCGTCCTTCGCGACGTCGGTGCCGGCAATCCCCATCGCAATCCCGATGTCGGCCGCCTTCAGCGCCGGCGCGTCGTTGACCCCGTCGCCGGTCATCGCGACGATCTCACCGTTGGTCTTCAGTGCCCGGACGATCGCGAGCTTGTGCTCGGGCGCGACGCGCGCGTACACCGACGTCGTTACAACCGCCGCGGCGAGTTCCTGCGCCGACATCGCGGCGAGCTCGCTGCCCGTGAGTACCGGCGCGCCGTGCGCCACGATGCCGAGTTCGGCGGCGATCGCTGCCGCGGCCGCGGGATGATCGCCGGTGATCATCAGCACCCGGATGCCGGCCCTCTGCGCCGAGCGGACGGACGCCGCCGCCTCGGATCGCGGCGGGTCGATCATGCCGACCACGCCGAGCCAGACGAGCCCCTGCTCGGCGGCCTCGCTGGCCACATCGCCCTCCGGCAGGCGCCGGTAGGCAAGGCCCAGCAGGCGCAGAGCCTCGCCGGCCATGGCCTCGATCTCGGCGTTGATACGGCCCCGCCGCGTCTCGTCGAGGCCGGCCTCGTCGCTGCCTCTGCGCTCCAGCGAGCACCGCGCGAGCAGCAGGTCGGGAGCCCCCTTGCTGAACAGCACCAGTTGCCCGCCGAGGCGCGCGTCCGCGTGTGCCGTGCTCATCAGCTTGCGCTCGGACGAGAAAGGAATCTCGGCGACGCGCGCGAAGCGCTCGGCGATCCGGGCGTCGGTGATCCGGGCCTTGTGCGCAGCGACCTTCAACGCGCCCTCGGTCGGGTCGCCGAGGACGGCCCACTGCCCGTCGCGCTCGACGAGTTCGGCATTGTTCGCGAGCACGCCGGCGGCCAGCACCCGCTCGACTTCCGTCCGCTGCCCGCCGGCGGCCAGGGCGACTCCGCCGCAGAGGAGCTCGCCCTGCGGCACGTAGCCGCCGCCGGTGACGTCGGTGCGCCCCGATGCGGTCAGCACCGCGCGCACGGTCATCTCGTTGCGCGTGAGCGTGCCCGTCTTGTCGCTGGCGATCACCGTCGCCGAGCCGAGCGTCTCGACGGCAGAGAGCCGGCGGACGATCGCGTTGCGCTTCGCCATCCGCTGCATGCCGAGCGAGAGCACGACGGTGGTCACCGCGGCAAGTCCCTCCGGCACCGCCGACACCGCCAGCGACACCGTGTAGAGCAGCACGCCGACCAGCGCGGCCGTC
>DATIUK010000347.1:0-2002 GCA_035466885.1 Casimicrobiaceae bacterium | reverse complement strand
GAGAGCAAACGGTCTGGTCTTCCTCACGGTCGTGCTCGGCGCCGCGGCGCTCGGTGTTGCCGCGTGCAGTGACGACGGGAACCTCGCAGGCACCTCCAGCGGCAGCACGAGCGGCGGCGCGAGCGGCACCAGCGGCGGCGGTACCAGCGGCGGCGGTACCAGCGGCGGCACCAGCGGCGGCACCAGCGGCACCAGCGGCGGTACGCCGAAGGCGACCGAGGAGGTCTCCGGCGACATCAGCGCCTCGCGCACGCTGCCCGCCACCAAGGACTACCTCCTCAAGGGTCTCGTCCGCGTGAAGCCGGGCGCGACGCTCACCATCGAGAAGGGCACGACCATCAAGGGCGACAGCGCGACCAAGGCGATCCTCCTTGTGGAGGCCGGCGGCAAGCTGGTCGCCGAAGGCACCGCCGACGAGCCGATCGTCTTCACGAGCCAGGCCGCCGCGGGCGTCCGTCGCGCGGGTGACTGGGGCGGCCTGGTGCTGCTGGGCAACGCGCCCGTCAACGTCCCCGGCGGCAAGGGCAACATCGAGGGCATCCTCACCACGGCCAGCGGCACGCAGTACGGCGGGACCGATGCCGACGACAGCAGCGGCGTCCTCCGCTACATCCGCATCGAGTACGCGGGCACGGTGCTCAGCCCCGACAACGAGGTCAACGGCCTCACGTTCGGCGGCGTCGGCCGCGGCACGAAGGTCGACCACATCCAGGTCCGCCAGGCGCTCGACGACTGCTTCGAGTTCTTCGGCGGCACCGTCGACGCGCACCACCTCATCTGCCAGTACAACCAGGACGACGGCTTCGACACCGACAACGGCTACTCCGGCCGCCTCCAGTTCCTCGTGCTGCAGCAGGATCCCGCGCACGCCGGCGAGGACAACGGCTTCGAGAGCGACAACGACGCGCAGGGCTCGGGCAACCTCCCGCTCACCAACCCCACCGTCTTCAACGCGACGATGTGCGGGAAGAACGCGGACCCGACCGGCGCCCAGTTCGGCGCGCTCATCCGCCGCAACGCCCGCGGCAGCTACAACAACGTGCTCTTCCAGGGGTTCGAGGCGAACCTCGACGTCCGCGACCCGTCGACCGCGATCGGCATCACCGGCCCGGGCGCCGGCGAGCCCGCCCTCACCTTCAAGGCCATCCTCTTCGGCAAGACGGTGGGCACCGGCGTGCAGCAGAACGTCGGCTACCTCGAGACCGGCGCCGCGGCGCCGGACAAGGACAACGACGGCGCGTTCGACGAGATCGCCTGGGTGAAGACCGCCGGGAACGCGAACCTCTTCACCGACCCGGCCGGCGTCGACTGCTTCAACCCGAGCGCCCCGAAGTTCGGCCCGACGGCCTCGCTCACCACGGGCGCCATCACGCCCCCCAACGACGGCTTCTTCGACGCGACGGCGACCTACGTCGGCGCGTTCAAGGACGCGAACGACAACTGGGCGACCACCGGCAAGTGGGCAGTCTGGGACGCGAAGTGATCGTGAGCTCCCCCCGGGGAGCGTGACTCCAAGAACGCCGACGACCGCGGGATCTCTTCATGGCGACATGGAGAGATCCCGCAGGTGCTTTGTGCGCCGCGCGGCTCTCGCTGAGGCGCCTCGTCACGCTCGCGACACGATCGGCCCCAGTTCGCCGCAGAGCGTGTCGCCCCGAAGTAACCGGGAGTTCGCGCGAAGGCTCGCGCGCTCGCGTTACGACTCGCCGCGATGATCCACATCCGCCCAAGGCTGCGGTTCGCCCATCTGCTCGTGCTCGTCCTGGCGTCCTGCTCGAGTGACGACGGTCCGGCGGCGGGACCGCCGGTCGCCGCCAGCGCTCCGCCGTCGACCACCCCGGCGCCGTCCTCGCCCCCTCCTTCCGGTCCGCCGCCGAGCACCCCGCCGGCCGCGACACCGCCGCGACGGGTCGTCTTCTTCCTCGGTGACGGCATGGGCATCAACGTGATGACCGCCGCGCGGATCTACGCGAGCGGCGAGGCCGGCAGCCTCACCATGGAC
>DATIUK010000346.1:0-5216 GCA_035466885.1 Casimicrobiaceae bacterium | reverse complement strand
TGCGCGCGGCCGGCGCGCCGGCGCCGGACGAGGACACGCTGGTCCACGCCCTGGCCGCGGACTTCGGCGTCGAGCGCCGCGGCGACTGGCCGCTGGCGGCGCTGCGCCTGCGCCGCTTCGGCCTCGACCCCGGACGCGACTGGTGGCTCGCCGCGGACCCGGTGACGCTGGTCGCGGGTCGCGACGACGTGCGTCTCGCCGGCCCGGTCGCCGCGCTCGACGCGCACTTCGCCGCCGACGGCCTGCGCTTCGTCGCCGCGACCCCCGGCGCCTGGTTCGTCGGCAGCGCGCAAAGCCACGCGATCACGACGCGACCGCTGGCCTGCGCGATCGGCGCGCCGCTGCGGGCGCTGCTGCCGGAGGGACCGGCGAGCCGGACCTGGCGGCGCTGGGGCAACGAGATCGAGATGCTGCTGCACGAGCATCCGGTCAATCGCGCGCGCGAAGCCGCGGGACGCGCCGTTGCCAACGGCCTGTGGTTCAGCGACGGGGGTGCGCTGCCGGCGCCGCCGCCGCCGCGATCGGGCGCGGCCACCTTCGCCGACGACGAGGCGGTGCGTGCACTCGCCGTGCACGCAGGGACTCCCGCGCAACGCGTGCCGGGCGACCTCGACGCGGCGCGCGGCGCGACGCCGGAAGCGGCCGCGCGGTTCGTCGTCCTCGCGCCGGGCATCGCGCCCGGCGACGTCGAGGCCGCGTGGACCGGGCCTGCGTGGCGCGCGTTCGCCGCCGGCGCGCTCACCGAGGTCGGCATCGTCGCCGACGGCGGCGGCCGCGCGCTGCGCTGGACCGCGCACCGTCCCGGCATCCTGCGCCGCCTCGCGTTGCGGCGGGCGCCGCCGGAGCTGTCCGCCCTGCTGCCGCCGCTCGAGGACGAGCGCTGATGGACATCGTCCGCCGGCCGGTTCCCGATACCGCCCTGGCGCTCGCCGCTGCCGGCATCCCGCCGGTGCTCGCCCGCGTCTTTGCCGCACGCGGCGTGCGCGCACCGGAAGACCTCGACACCGGCCTCGCCACGCTGCCATCGTATGCGCTGCTGAAGGGTGCCGAGGCGGCGGCGGTGCGTCTCGCCGATGCGATCGCGCGCCGCGAACGGATCGTCATCGTCGCCGACTACGACGCGGATGGCGCGACCGCCTGCGCGGTCGGCGTCCGCGGCCTGCGCGCGATGGGCGCCGACGTCGGCTTCATCGTGCCCAACCGGTTCGAGTTCGGCTACGGCCTGACCCCCGAGATCGTCGCGCAGGCGCTCGACCGGCAGCCGCGCCTCATCGTCACCGTCGACAACGGCATCGCGAGCCACGACGGGGTCGCGGCGGCGGTGAACGCCGGGGTCGACGTGCTCGTCACCGACCATCACCTGCCCGCCGCGACGCTGCCGCCGACGCCGTGGATCGTCGACCCCAATCAGCCGGGTTGCGAGTTCCCCTCCAGGAACCTCGCCGGCGTCGGCGTGATGTTCTACGTGCTGCTGGCGCTGCGCGCCGAATTGCGCCGCCGCGGCCGCTTCGCCGACGCATCCGAACCGCAGCTCGCGACGCTGCTCGACCTTGTCGCGCTGGGTACGGTCGCCGACGTGGTGCGCCTGGATCGCGTCAACCGCACGCTGGTCGCACAGGGACTGGCGCGGATTCGCGCCGGGCGCGCGCACCCCGGCGTGGCGGCGCTGTTCGCCGCTGCCGGACGCGACGCGCGGCGAGCGGCGTCGTACGACCTCGGCTTCGTCGCCGGTCCGCGGCTCAACGCCGCCGGGCGGCTTGCCGACATGAGCGTCGGCATCCGGTGCCTGCTCGCGGACACCGCGGCGGCGGCACTGCCGCTCGCCACCGAGCTCGACCGCTACAACCGCGAGCGCCGCGAGATCGAGGGCGACATGCAGGCCGCGGCACTGGCGGCCGTCGAGTCGATCGGCGGCGTCGGCGACGCGTGCTCGCTGGCGCTGTACGACGCGGGCTGGCACCAGGGCGTCGTCGGCATCGTCGCCTCGCGGTTGAAGGACCGCTTCCACCGCCCGACGGTGATCTTCGCCCGCGGCGGCGGCGGCGAGCTCAAGGGTTCGGGCCGCTCGATCGCCGGATTGCACCTGCGCGACGCGCTCGACCTCGTCGCCAAGCGCGCGCCGGGCCTCATCGCCCGCTTCGGCGGTCACGCCTTCGCGGCCGGGCTGTCGATCGCCGAGGCCGACCTGCCGCGGTTTCGCACCCTGTTCGAGGAGGTCGCGCGGGAGGCGCTGTCGCCGGCGCAGCTCTGCCGCGTGCTCGAAACCGACGGCGAACTCGCCCCCGACGAGCTCGACCTCGACCTCGCGCGCGCGATGCACGACGCCGTCTGGGGCCAGGGTTTCGACGCCCCGGTGTTCGACGGCGTCTTCGACGTCCTCGACCAGCGCATCGTCGGCGTGCGCCACAGCAAGCTCACGCTGCGCCGCGGCGACGCCACCTACACGGCCATGCTCTTCGGCCACGCCGAGGCGCTGCCCGGGCGAATCCGCGCCGCGTACCGGCTCGACGTCAACGAGTGGAACGGCAACCAGTCGCTGCAGCTGACTCTCGCCCACTGGCTGCCGGCCGGCGCCTGACCACCCGCTGCGCTCCGGCAGGAGCCATTCCCGAGGCGACCCCGTCCCCGGCGCGGCTCCGATCGGCGACAACCCCGGGCAAGCCGTTGTTTTTGATGCGGATCAACTCTCGACCAATCGACCCTCGCCAACCGCGTTTGACGCCGCGAATCGCGTTGTGCGACGCGTTGTCTTCCACTATATTGGAGCCGCTTTGGAGCCGCCTTCGCGGCGCCACGCTTACAACGAAAGGACGCAATGATGCGTTTGGCGAACAAGGTAGCGATCATCACGGGGGGGGCGCAAGGCATCGGTGAGGCCACAGCGCTGAAATTCGGCAAGGAAGGCGCGAAGGTTGCCGTATGCGACATCAATGAAGCCGCGTGCAAGGCGGTCGCCGAGGCGGTCATCAAGGCCGGCGGGGAAGCCATGGCATTCAAGGTCGACGTGACCGACAACGCGAGCGTCGTCGCGATGGTGAGCGCGGTGAAGGCCAAGTGGGGTCGCATCGACTCGCTGGTCAACAACGCCGGGATCACTGCAGACGCACAGCTGAAGAAGATGACCGAGGAGCAGTTCGACCGCGTCATCAACATCAATCTCAAGGGCACTTACAACTGTTCCCGAGCGGTCGTGGACATCATGCTCGAGCAGGGCAGCGGCTCGATCACCAACGCCTCGTCGATCGTCGGCCTGTACGGCAACTTCGGCCAGACCAACTACGCGGCGACCAAGTGGGCGGTGATCGGCATGGCCAAGACCTGGGCGAAGGAACTCGGCCCCAAGGGCATCCGCTGCAACGCCGTGGCACCGGGCTTCGTCGCCACGCCGATCCTGGCATCGGTGCCCGAGAAGGTCATCAAGATGATGGAGGAGAAGGTGCCGCTGCGCCGCATCGGCAAGCCCGAGGAGATCGCCAACGCCTATGCCTGGCTCGCATCCGACGAAGCGAGTTACGTCAACGGCGCGGTGCTCGAGGTGTCCGGCGGCTGCGTGCTCTGACGGCAACGCAAGCCAGTCGCACCCGGGGGCGGCCGCCAGGCGGTCGCCCCCGCCTGTTTTGGAGGGCGCGCCGCGCGCGGCGAACCCATCGCCCCAAAGGCCGACTTGAGCGCACTGCCCCCGGGGAGTAGGATTCGCGCTGTCTTTCCCGCACCCCGGGTCCCCGCCATGCGCCACGCCTTCGTCTACGTCCTTCTCTTCGCGGCAGTGGTCGCGCCGCCGGCCTTCGCCCAGAAGGCCGACATCGCGCCGAAGCCGGACACCTACATCTGCCCCAACAGCGCGGGCCCCGGCGCCGTCGACTGCTTCCTCAACGCAGTCGAGCACCTTTACACGATGTGCCGGCAGGTCAAGAGCATCGAGATCATCGAGTTCGGCTACGAGAAGTCCGACGAGGGCGTCAACGGCGCCAAGAGCGAGTACTGCGTCGACAAGCACCGGCTGTCGATGACCCGGCCCTACCAGGCGGCATTGCGCGAGGCGACGGGCAGCCGCAGCGCGGTCGACCAGCTGCGCGGACTGCACGAACAATGGCAGCAGGCGCTGCAGGCGCTGAAATGGAAGCCCGGCGAGTCGGACGGCGAGTACAAGGCACGCATCGGGCAACCCTACGAGACGTTCAAGGAGCGTGCCGTCGCCGTGCGCGACGCGCTGAAGGGGGGGCTCCCCGTCAAGTCGGCCGAGGCCGCCGCGTCGCCGGCCAAGGGGGCCAAGGGGGCCAAGGGCAACGCGAAGGCGACGCCGCCGGCCGCCGCCAAGGCCGGCGCCGCCGCTCCGGTGGCGAGCGGGACCAACTGACCCCCGTCAACGGCGCCGGTGCCTCGGCGACGACCCCCGCGCCCGACTCGGCGTTCGTCGACGAGCTCGCCGATGCCTTCGGCCCGGGCGGGCCGCTCGCCCGCGCCCTTCCCGGTTTTCGCTTCCGGCAGCAGCAGCTGGCGATGGCGC
Organism: Casimicrobiaceae bacterium; assembly: GCA_035466885.1. Lineage (GTDB taxonomy): Bacteria > Pseudomonadota > Gammaproteobacteria > Burkholderiales > Casimicrobiaceae > CAIWHR01. The sequence goes on along the minus strand of DATIUK010000346.1, from coordinate 709 downwards.
AGGCGGTCGCGCGGGCGATAGCCGAGCGCGCGCCGCTGATCGCCGAGGCGGGGACCGGAACGGGCAAGACCTTCGCCTACCTCGTCCCGGCGCTGCTCTACGGCGGCAAGGTGATCGTGTCGACCGGGACCAAGACGCTGCAGGACCAGTTGTTCCAGCGCGACCTGCCGACCGTGCGCGACGCGCTGGCGCTGCCGGCGACACTGGCGCTGCTCAAGGGCCGCGCCAACTACGTCTGCCACCACCACCTCGCGCGCGCCGCCGCCGAGGGCCGCCTGCCGTCGCGCGAGGATGCCCGCCACCTGCCCAGGATCGTCGCCTTCGCCCGCGCCAGCACGACCGGTGACCGCGGCGAGCTCGCCGATGTCCCGGAGTCGGCGTCGATCTGGCCTCTGGTGACCTCGACGCGCGACAACTGCCTCGGCAGCGAGTGCGCGCACCACGGCGACTGCTTCGTGCTGAAGGCGCGCAAGGCGGCGCTCGAAGCCGACGTCGTCGTCGTCAACCATCACCTGTTCTTCGCCGACGTCATGCTGCGTGACGAAGGCCTGACCGAGCTCCTGCCTGCCTGCAACACGATCGTCCTCGACGAGGCGCACCAGCTGCCGGACACGGCGACGCTGTTCTTCGGCGAAGAGGTCACGGCGGGGCAACTCGCGGAGCTCGCCCGCGACGCCGAAGTCGCCGCGCGCACCGGTGCGCGCGAGGT
>DATIUK010000345.1:0-3109 GCA_035466885.1 Casimicrobiaceae bacterium | reverse complement strand
GTCGCAGCCCTCGGTGGCGAGCTTGATGGCGATCGCCCGGCCGATGCCGCGCGCGGCGCCCGTCACCAGTGCGACCTTGCCTGCCAATGCCCCCGACATGATGGGAATGCGCTCCGAAGCTCGTTGGAGAAACGGCGACGGGGGGGAGCGACGCCGCCCCCCCCGGGCCCTTCCGGACAATCGCCTATTTTACCCTTTTCGGTCGCTGGGCTGCCTTCGGGCTCACCGGGGCACCTTCGCGCTGCGCGCTCCGGTGTTCGCGCTCGGGACGGCCCATCGCCCTCCGGGCTTTGCCTGGCCTGCGCGCCGGGCGCGGATCAGCCGCTGCGACTCCAGCGTCCAGTGCTTCTTGATGCTGTGCCAGACGTCGGCGGCCCAGAGCACGCTCGCGCGGTCGAGTTCGGGCGGCGGCGTCCAGTTGGCCGGGATCCGGGGGTCGAACGCGTCGATCCACGCCTTCATCGCCGGGTCCTCGGCGAGGTGCGCGGTCCCGGGCACGAAGACGTGCGAGTACGAGGCGGGCAGCGTCAGGTTGCGGATGTTCGTCTTGCCTACGGCGGTGAAGGTTTTCAAGCCCTCGAGGCCCGGGATGTCCCAGGCGAAGAAGTCGACGCCGATCCGGTAGCTCGTGAACTCGTCGATGACGTCGGGGATCGTCCGGGCGTGCGGCAGGACGCTCCAGTGAACGGGGAGCGCCAGCGACCAGCCGCCGGTGCCGACGACCGACGCGTACGCGACCGACAGGCCGATCACCGGCCGCTCCCGGCCGGTCAGCGGGTCGACGATCGTCGTCCTGGCCTCGTCAAGGCCGGTCACCGGGTTGACCACGTGCAGGTGATCGCCGTAGGACCCGGCGAGCTCGTGCAGGATCTTCACCGCCTGGATGCCGCCCTGGCTGTGGCCGACCAGCATCGCCCGCACCCCTTCCTGCTCGTAGTACCAGGCGAGGATCCCGGCCTGCTGCGCGGCGCTGGCGTAGGGGCTGTACGACAGGCCGCCGTCGCCGGCGTCGCGGATGCGGTCGATCGGGTATCCCATCGCGGAGAGGAACTCGGCGAACGACTCCATCAGGAGGTGCACGCCGTAGACGCCGCCGTGCAACAGCATGATCCGCGGCACCGGCCCCCGCGCCAGCGTCTCGCGGACATCGCGGCCGGTGACCGTGTCGGGGTCGAGGGCGAGGATCCGGTCCTCGAGCGCCTTGTCCATCGGGACGCTGGCGGTACTCCTGACGCGCTCGGCGCCGCCCGCTGCCCCCCGGGGGTCGGTCACGGGCGTGGTCGAACACCCAGCGAGGCCGAGCGCGGCGCCGACCAGCAGGGCGGCGAGGGGTAGTGAAAGTCCGGTTTTCATGGGGCAAGGGTGCGTAGGCCCGCAACGACGCGGGCGGCGGCATTATCCACGGTCTCGCGGTCGAATGCAGCCACGCGCCACGAAAAACCGAGGTGCAGCGCCCCGTTGACCGTGCTCGCGGCGAGCACCAGCGGCGCCATCGGTCCGGTGGGCACGCCCCGGAAGTAGTCCGGCAACGTCCCGCCGCCCGCCTCGCGCCACAGCGCGTCGACGTTGAGCAGCGTCACGCCGCCCCAGACCGGGTAATTCTTGGCATGGAAGGTGGAACGGACCTCGGGGGTCATGAAATGCCAGGCGACCCCGCTGCCGGCGATGCCGATCAGCGTCTGCAGGTAGAGCTTGCGTTCCTTGGTCCGCCGCGTCTGCGCCCGCACGTCGCGGGCCAGCGCCGCGAGCTCCTGGCCGGCCGGCATCGGGTGGGTGACGCGGAAGGAGCTCAGGAACTGGCCGAAGACGATCGGCGCGGGCGGCTGGAAATCGGCCCGCAGGTTGAGGATCGACGCCACGGCCATCGCCCGTCGCCGGCCGTGCTGCCGTTCGCCGGCGAGCGGGGCCATCGCCTGCAGCAGCAGCGCGAGCAGGAGGTCGTTGAGCGTGACCCCCCACTGTTTCGCCACGCTCTGCGCCCGGGCGAGCGTTGCGGCGTCGACGGTGCGCAACTGGAACGCGTTGGTCGGCGGCACGCCGGCGCGGTAGTGCGGGCGGGCGGTGGTCCTGCAACTCCGGAGCATCTCGACGAGCCCCGGCGTCCCGGTCAGGAGCCGCAGCGCATGGCGCGCGAGCAGCCGGCCGTAGGCGGGAGGGTAGAGCGCCAGGCGCCGCGGCGCGAAGCGGTCCGGATCGACGTAGGCGTCGTGCAGGTCCTTCATCAGCACGACGATCGAATCGCCGCCGGCGATGAAGTGGTCGTAGGCCAACCCCAGCAGGAACGTCTCGCCTGCGTCGATCGCAAAAAAGCGGAACGGGTCGATCGCGCCGTCGGGCGGAAACGGGGCGTTGAGCTCGCGCTCGATCGCCTCCTCGGCGGCGTGCAGCGCGTCGCCGCCGGCGGGCAGCACCTCCAGCGCGACGGTCGCGGCACCCCCGGCGTACTCGTAGCGGCCGTGCGCAGTGTCGAGCGCGAGGCCGCTGAGCCCCTCGCCTTCGAGCACCCGGCCAATCGCCGCAGACAGCCGCGGCACGTCGAGCGGCGCGCCGATGCGCAGCACGTGGACGGCGTTGTAGGGGTGCAGCGCGCGCCAGCGCAGCATCGTGCGCTGGAACAGGTTGAGCCGGCCCTTCACGAGGCGCCCCTCGCCGCGAGCAGCCGCTGCGCTTCGCGGCACCAGTGCTTGCGGACGCTGTGCCAGATGTCGGCGGCGTGGATCAGGTTGGTCGTGTCGACCCCTGCCGGCAGCGGCGCGGCGGCGCCGGGCGCGTAGGCGTCGATCCACGACCGGGTCGCGGTTTCGCGGGCGAGCCCGGACGCCTGCGGCAGCAGCACGTGCCGGTAGTCGGAGGGCAGGACGACGTTGCGCACGGCCGCCCGGCCGGTCGCGACGAACGGCTCGACGCTGCCGAAGTTGCCTGCGATCGGGTCCCACTCCATCGCGAACCCGGTGAACTCGCCGACGGTGTCGGGGATCTCCGTCAGGCGCGAGAGCATCGACCACTGCCCGAGCAAGAGCCGCGGCAGCTTGCCGGTCGCGATCGCGCAGGCCCACGGCACCTCGAGCCCCAGCACCGGGCGCTGCCGGCCGGTGGCGGGATCGACGAT
>DATIUK010000344.1:0-7558 GCA_035466885.1 Casimicrobiaceae bacterium | reverse complement strand
GTTCGCCGGCGGCGAGGACGCTGTAGACGCGCCACGGGCCGTCGCGCGTCGCGACGGTCGCGAAGCCGGGGCCGCCACGTGCCGGCGCCTCGCGCCCGCCCTGCGAGCGATAGACCTGGACGCCGTCGCGATTCCACACCTGGACGACCAGCGGGCTGTCCGCGTCGACGCCGCGCGGCACCGCCGGTGCCGCCAGCGGCATGCCGGTGACCGACGCCGCGAGCTGCGAGAGCTGCACGTCGAACAGCGCCGTCGCCTCGTCGCGGGCGCGCAGGTACGTGGCGACGGTTGCCGCGGTGAACGCGAGCGCGAGGCCGCCGGCAAGCCACAGCAGCAGCGTGCGCCTGATCGAGTTCATCGGCGTCGCTCGGTTCCGTGGTGGCTCGTCACGTCGGCGTCCCAGGCCGCGGCAGCATCCAGCCCATGCCGCGCACGTTGCGGATCGTCCCGGGCGGGAGCTTGCGCCGCAGGGTCGACAGGTGCACGTCGACGGCGTTGCTGTCGACGGCCTCCTTCCAGCCGTACAGCCGCTCCTCCAGCTGCGAGCGCGACAGGATCGCCCCCGGCCGCGCCGCCAGCGCCTCGAGCAGCGCGTACTCGCGCGCCGACAGCGCGAGCGGCACGCCGTCGACGCTGACCTCGTGCGAAGCCGGGTCGATGGCGAGCGACCCCAGCTCGATCCGGGGCTCGGCTCGGCCAACCTGCCGGCGGGCGAGGGCACGGATCCGGGCGCCGAGCTCGGCGAGCTCGAACGGCTTGACGAGATAGTCGTCGGCCCCCGCGTCGAGCCCGGCGACCCGGTCGGAGACGGCGTCGCGCGCGGTCAGCACCAGCACCGGCCGCCGGTCGCCGCCGCGGCGCATCGCGGCCAGCACGGCGAGCCCTTCCTTGCGCGGCAGGCCGAGGTCGAGCAGCAGCAGTTCGTGCACCTTCTCGGCCAGCGCGAGCTCCGCGGCGTGCCCGTCGCGCACCCAGTCGACGGCGAAGCCGTCCTGCGCGAGGCCGTGGCGGACCGCCTCGCCGATCATCGGGTCGTCCTCGGCCAGCAGCAGGCGCATCGCGCGGGGGATCAGTCTTTGGGCTCGAACTTGAGCGCGGCGGAGTTGAGGCAATAGCGCATGCCCGTCGGCGCCGGACCGTCGTCGAACACGTGGCCGAGGTGCGCGTCGCAGGCGGCGCAGACCACCTCGGTGCGGCGCATGAACCAGCTGACGTCGGACTCCTCGCGAATCGCGTCCGCCGACAGCGGCGACCAGAAGCTCGGCCAGCCGGTGCCGGAGTCGAACTTGGTCGTCCCGTCGAACAGCGGGGTGCCGCAGCAGATGCAGCGGTAGGTGCCGGGCGCGTGGTTGTCCCAGTACTCGCCGCTGAAGGCGGGCTCGGTGCCCTTCTTGCGCGCGACCTTGTACTGCTCGGGCGTGAGCAGCGCGCGCCACTCGTCGTCGGTCTTGCGGATCCTGGCCATCGATTGCGCCTCCCTGGTTCGCGGCCACTGCGGCGCCCGCGCCGCGCTGCGCGGAGGGCGCCGGGCGTGGCGTACCCAGCCGGGATGGCCGGTCGCCGGGTGAAGTATAGTGGAGGCCCTGCGCCGATCGCCCGTTCCGCTTTGTCCACCGCGTCTTCCGTCGCCCTGCACCACGACACCCGCGTGATCGGTGTGGTCAGCGTTGCGCACTTCCTGTCGCACTTTTTCCAGCTCGCGCTGCCGCCGCTGTTTCCGCTGCTGCGTGCGGAGTTCGGCACGCCCTATGCGGTGCTGGGCGGCATGATCGGCACCTTCTACGTCGCGAGCGGGATCACGCAGTTCGCCGCCGGATTCGTCGTCGACCGCAGCGGCGCGCGCGCGGTGCTCGTCACCGGTATCGCGTTGCTCGCCGTCGGCTGCCTGCTGGCGGCGAGCGTCCCCGACGTGGCCTGGCTCTACCCGGTGGCGGTGCTGATGGGCGTGGGCAACGGCGTGTTCCATCCGGCCAACTTCGCGATCCTCAACGCCAATGTCGCGGCGCGCCGGCTGGGCTACGCCTACAGCCTGCACGGCATCGGCGGCAACCTGGGCTACGCGCTGGCGCCGGTGGTGAGCTTCGCGCTCGGTGCGGCGCTGGGCTGGCGCGGCGCCCTGTCGACGATGGGGACGGTCGGGCTCGTCGCGCTGGCGCTCGTCTACTCGCAACGCGGCGTGCTGACCTCGCGCCAGACCGAGGCGGGAGCGCATCACACGCTGCGGGGGAGCCTCGCGCTCTTCCGCCAGCCGTCGATCCTGCTGTGCTTCGCCTTCTTCGCGGTGCTGACCGTCGCGACGGTGGCGCTGCAGACGTTCCTGCCGACGGCACTCAACGCGGCATTCGACGTGCCGATCGCGATCGCGACCTCGGCGGTGACGACGTACCTGCTGGGCGGCACCGCGGGGATCGTCGCGGGCGGCTTCCTCGCCGCGCGGTTCGCGCGACACGACCTCGTGGCGGCGGCAGGTCTCGGCCTCGCTGCCGCGATCGTCGCTGCCATCGCGGCGGCCGGCCCGCCGATCGGCGTGCTCCTGCCGCTGCTCGCGCTCACCGGCTTCGCGCTGGGCGCGACCGGCCCGTCGCGCGATCTCATCGTCCGCCGCGCGACGCCGCCCGGCGCGTCGGGGCGCGTGTACGGCTTCGTCTACTCGGGACTGGACCTCGGCGCGACCGTGGGTCCGGTGGTGATCGGCGCCATGCTCGACGGCGGCGCGGCGCGGGGTGTCTTCATGCTGGTCGCGGCGCTGCTGGTGCTCGCGATCGGCACGGCCATGCGGGCACGGCAGGTCACCGCCGCGCCCGCCTGAAGGGAGCGACATGGATCTCGGCATCGCGGGACGGCGCGCGCTGGTGTGCGCGGCGAGCAAGGGACTGGGGCGCGGCTGCGCGCAGGCGCTGGCCGCCGCCGGCTGCGCGGTGACCATCGTCGCCCGCACCGGGGAGACGCTGCGCGCGACCGCGGAGGCGATCGAGGCGGCGAGCGGGCAGCGCGTCCAGTGGGTCGCCTGCGACATCACCACGCCGGAGGGCCGCGCCGCGGCGCTCGCCGCGTGCCCGCAGCCCGACATCCTGGTCAACAACGCCGGCGGGCCGCCGCCCGGCGATTTCCGCGACTGGGACCGCGACGCCTGGATCCGCGCGCTCGACGCCAACATGCTGACGCCGATCGAGCTCATCAAGGCGACGATCGATCCGATGATCGAGCGCCGCTTCGGGCGCATCGTCAACATCACGTCGGGCGCCGTCAAGGCGCCGATCGACATCCTGGGCCTGTCCAACGGTGCGCGCTCGGGCCTCACCGGCTTCGTCGCCGGCATCGCCCGGCAGGTCGCGCGCCACAACGTCACCGTCAACAACCTGCTGCCCGGGCCGTTCGACACGGACCGGCTGCGCGCGACCGCGGTCGGCGCCGCCAAGGCCGCCGGCAAGACCGTCGACGAGCTGCTCGCGACGCGGCGCGCCGCGAACCCGGCGGGTCGCTTCGGCAACATCGACGAGTTCGGCGCCGCGTGCGCGTTTCTCTGCAGCGTGCACGCGGGCTTCATCGTCGGCCAGAACCTGCTGCTCGACGGCGGCGCGTACCCGGGCACCTTCTGACCCGATCGGCGAGCACAGGGCTGGCGACGATCGACCGCCGCCCGTCCAAGCGCAGCCCGCGTCAACGAAGCTTCGCCGCGAAGCCGCGCGCTACCCCGGGACGGGACATCATCGTCTCGTACCACCGGCGCACATTCGGAAACTCGGCAAGATCGACCTTGTGTCGCGGGTGTCGCCACGCCCACCCGAGGATCGCGAAGTCCGCAATCGACGGCTCATCGGCGAAGTACTCGTGCGTCGCGAGCCGTCGGTCCATCACCGCATACAACCGCCGGGTTTCCTTCGAGAAGCGTTCGAGTCCGTAGCGGCGATCGTCTTCGTTTTCGACGGTCGCAAAGTGGTGAACCTGTCCGGCGATCGGGCCGAAGCCCCCATGCTGGAACATGAGCCACTCGAGAACCGGAATCCGTGCGGCGAGGTCGCGCGGCCAGAACCGGCCCGACTTCTCGCCCAGATAGATGAGAATCGCCCCCGACTCGAAGACGCTGACCGGCTTGCCGCCGGGTCCGTCCGGGTCGATGATCGCCGGGATCTTGCCGTTGGGACTGATCTTCAGGAACTCGGGATCGAACTGCTGGCCCTTGCCCGTATCGACGATCCTGATGGTGTAGGGAAGCGCCATTTCCTCCAGCGCGACGCTGATCTTGCGACCGTTGGGCGTATCGAACGCGTGCAACTCAATGGGCATCGGGCGGTCCGGTTCCGTCGATGTTCTGGCGCCGGCGGCGGCCGCGAAAGCCACTGCGGACCGTCGTGTCGCCATGAAAGCCGCGGCTATCGGCGATCACGTCCGGCGGACGCCTGCGGCAACGCCGCCAACGCCATGCGCACCCCGGCAACGGCGGCTTCGGCGTCGACCGCCTGCTCGATCGCCGGATCGACGTCGAAGGCGATGTCGCCGTCAGGCTCGGCGCGGCCGGTCGCGCGCACCGCGGCGAAGTCGAAGAGGCTGCGGTCCAGCAGGTGCGAGGGCACCACCTTGGCGAGCGCGTTGTACACCGAGTCGACGCGCCCCGGGTGCTTCTTCTCCCATTCGCGCAGCATCGCGGTCACCTGCTTCCTCTGCAGGTGCTCCTGCGAGCCGCAGAGGTTGCAGGGAATGATCGGAAAGCGCGAGAGGTCGGCGTAGCGGGCGAGGTCGCGCTCGCGCACGTAGGCGAGCGGCCGGATGACGACGTGCCGGCCGTCGTCGGACACGAGCTTGGGCGGCATCGTCTTCAGCTTGCCGCCGAAGAACAGGTTGAGGAAGAACGTCGCCAGGATGTCGTCGCGGTGGTGCCCGAGCGCGATCTTGGTCGCGCCGAGCTCGGTCGCCACCCGGTAGAGCGCGCCGCGGCGCAGGCGCGAACACAGCGAGCACATCGTCCCGCCCTCGGGGATCACCCGCTTGACCACGCTGAACGTGTCCTGCTCGACGATCCGGTGAGGGATGCCGCGCTCAGCGAGGTAGCGGGGCAGCACGTCGGCCGGGAAGTCGGGCTGCTTCTGGTCGAGGTTGACGGCGATGACCTCGAAGTCGACGGGCGCGCGATCCTTGAGCGTGAGCAGGATGTCGAGCAGGCCGAAGCTGTCCTTGCCGCCCGACACGCAGACCATCACCCGGTCGCCCGGGGCGACGAGCCCGTAGTCGCCGATCGCCTCCCCGACCTGCCGGCGCAGGCGTTTCCTCAGCTTGTTGGCCTCGAACTCGGCGCGGCGCGGGTCGCGCCGCGCGGCGGCCGGCACGGGCGGCGGCGACGGAACCGGATCGAGGGCGGGTGTGGAGGACATCGGCAGGGCAGCCGCAAAGGGGGCAAGTTGCGCGCGGCGAGGGAGCGGGCGGGCGCCGATGTTAGCATGGGCCCCGCGCCCACCCGGTGCGGCGGCTGCCGGCGCCGCGCGCGGACCCCGCTTCCCGACGCCTCCCGTTCCCGATTTCCCACGCCGCCATGCCGATCACCGTTTCCGACCGCTTCGACAGCGGCGCCATCGAATTCCTGTCGGCCAGCCCCGACGGCCGGGTCGAGCTCGCGCTGCGCGCCGACTCGCACGCCGACTTCCGGCAGTGGTTCCACTTCCGGCTGCAGGGCGCCCGCGGGCTGCCGCTCACGCTCAGCTTCGTCAACGCCGGCGCCTGCACCTACGTCGAGGGCTGGCGCGACTACCGCGTCGTCGCCTCGTACGACCGCCGGCACTGGTTCCGCATCGACACCACGTTCGACGGCCAGCGGATGGTCGCCGCGCACGTGCCGGAGAAGGACAGCGTCTATTACGCGTATTTCGAGCCCTACCCGGAGGAGCGCCATCTCGAACTCCTCGGGCGCGTCGACGGCACGCCGCGCGCCCGCGTGTCGCGGCTGGGCGGCAGCGTCGAGGGGCGCGACGTCGATCTCGTCACCGTCGGCGAAGCGAGGAACGGACGCGTTCCGGTCTGGGTGATCGCGCGCCAGCACCCCGGGGAGACGATGGCCGAGTGGTTCGTCGAGGGGCTGCTCGACCGGTTGACCGATCGTGACGACCCGGTGGCGCGTTCGCTGCTCGAGCGCGCGGTGTTCCACGTCGTGCCGAACATGAACCCGGACGGCAGCTCGCGCGGCAACCTGCGCACCAACGCCGCTGGCGCGAACCTCAACCGCGAGTGGCAGGCGCCCGACCCGGAGCGGAGCCCCGAGGTGCTCTGCGTACGCGACGCGATGCACGCAACCGGCGTCGCCGCGTTCCTCGACGTTCATGGCGACGAAGTGCTGCCCTACGTGTTCGTCGACGGCGGCGAGCGGCTGCCGTCCTACACGGCGGCGGACGCCGCACGCGATCGCTGCTTCAAGGACGCGTTCGTCGCCGCGAGCCCCGATTTCCAGACACTGCACGGCTATCCGTCGAACAAGGACACCAAGGTCAACCTGGCGCTCGCGTCCAAGTACGTCGGTCACGCGTTCGGGGCGATGAGCCTGACGCTGGAGATGCCGTTCAAGGACAATGCCGACCTGCCGGACCCGGTGGCGGGCTGGAACGGCGCGCGCAGCCGCTGCCTGGGCGCCGCGGCGCTGACCGCGCTGCTGGCAGTGCTGGGGAGACCGCAACCCTGACCGGGCGCCGGCGGCGCGAGAGCGGCAGCGAGTGCACCGCCCACGCGCGCAGCGACGCGGAGTACCATCGCCGGACGCGTTTCTTCGAGAGACCCACGATGCAGACCATCCTGGTCGCCAATCCCAAGGGCGGCAGCGGCAAGACGACGCTCGCGACCAACGTCGCCGGCTGGCTCGCCGGCAAGCGGCAGCGGGTGCTGCTGACCGACCTCGACCCGCAGCAGTCGGCCACGCAGTGGCTCGCCCGCCGGCCGCGGCTGTTCCCGGCCATCGGCGCGGCGCCGGGCACCGAAGCGGTGGCGACCGCCGTGCGCGACCCGCAGTGGCAGGTCGTCGACAGCGCGGCGGGAATCCACGGCGACGATCTCAAGCAGGCGCTGAAGGCCGCCGACGTGCTGCTGGTGCCGCTGTCGGCGTCGGCGTTCGACATGGCGGCAACCCAGCGCTTCCTCGGGCTGGTGGCCGAGGCGAAGGTGGTGAAGAGGGGCCGGCTCGCGGTCGGCCTGGTCGCCATCCGCATCGATGCGCGCACGAGGAGTGCGGGAGAACTCGACGCGTTCCTTGGCGGCTACGCGTTTCCGCTGGTCGCGCACCTGCGCGACACGCAGGTCTACGTCCACTGCGCGCGCGACGGCGCGTCGGTGTTCGACCTGCCGCGCTCGCGCGCCGAGCAGGACTGGGGCGAGTGGCGGCCGCTGACGCGCTGGCTCGCGCGGCAGGCACCCCCGGCTCGGGCGGACGGCTGAGCGCCCCCGCCGCTCGCCGGCCCCCGAAAAGAAAAACGCCGGCGCGAGGCCGGCGTTCTCTTGCCGCTGAAGAACCGCGATTACTTCTTCGCGGGTTCGGCCGGCTTGGCAGCTTCCTTGGCGGCTTCGACGGCCTTGCCGGCGGCGT
>DATIUK010000343.1:0-2344 GCA_035466885.1 Casimicrobiaceae bacterium | reverse complement strand
AGCACCCACAGCCGCATGGCGTGGTTCTTGCGCCCGGACGTGTGCTCGGCGAGGAGCCGCGCGATCGTCGTCGGGCGAAGGAGGCCGCGGCGGGCGATGCCGCCCGGCCCCAGCGCCTCGGCGATGTCGTCCTTCAGTTCCCGGGCGAGCCAGCGATCGAGCGGCATCATGAACCCCTGCTTGGGGCGGTGGACGATTCCCGCCGGCAGGTAGCGCTCGCCCAGCGCCTTCAGCACCACCTTGCGCGCGCTGCCGTCGATCTTGAACTGCGGCGGGAGCTTCGCGCACCAGCCGTAGAACCCGTGGTCGAGGAACGGGACCCGCGCCTCCAGCGAGTACGCCATCGTCGCCCGGTCGACCTTGGCGAGGAGGTCGTCGGGCAGCCACAGGCGGGCGTCGATGTCGAGCAGGTGGTCGAGGTACGACGGCGAATCGCACTGCCGGTAGAGCGCCGCGGCGCTGTCGGCGATCTGCGCCGTGGCGAGCTCGTTGAAGCGGTCGGTGAAGTACTCGCGCCGCCGCAGCGACTCGTAGATGTTGGGGATCGTCGCGTAGCGGCGCTCGATCGGCTCGGCGGCGGCCTTCAGCAACCGGTCGCGCGCGATCCGCGGCGGCAGCCGGCGCACGAGCCAGGGCAGCGGCGAGCCCGGCGCGCCGAGGACGCGGGTAAAGACCTCCCCGCGCACGCGCTTGACGTAGTTGCGGTAACCCCCGAACACCTCGTCGGCACCTTCGCCGGTGAGCACGACGGTGACCTCGCGCCGGGCGTACTCGGCGAGCAGCATCGTCGGCAGCGCCGCCTGGTCGCCGAAGGGCTCGTCGAAGACCTCGACCCAGCGGTCGAGCGCTGGGAGCACGTCGTCGGGCCCCAGCATCAGGCAGTGGTGGCGGGCGCCGATGTGGCGGGCGACCGTCGCCGCCTCGACGTGCTCGCTGCCGACGTCGGTGCCGGTGAAGCCCAGGTTGAAGGTGTCGATCGGGCCGCCCCTGATCCGCGTCGCCATCGCCGCGATCAGTCCCGAGTCGACGCCGCCGCTGACGAACGCGCCCAACGGGACATCGGCGACCAGCATCGACTCGATCGAGCGCGAAAGCTCCCGCTCGAGACCGTCGACCGCCTGCGGCAGCGACAGCGGGTGCTTGGGCGCGTAGGAGGGCCGCCAGTAGCAACCGGTCGCGAGCTTGCCCTCGGCGAGCGAGAGCCAGTGGCCGGGGGACAGCTTGTGCACGTCGCGGTAGACGGTGCGCGGCGCCGGGATGTACTGGCACTCGAGGTAGAGCATCAGCGCGTCGGCGTCGATCTGGCGCGGCAGGCCCGGAAACGGCAGCAGCGCTTTCAACTCCGAGCCGAAGACGAGCGATGCGTCGTGCCACGCGTAGTAGAGCGGCTTCACGCCCAGGTGGTCGCGGGCGAGAAAGAGCTCCTGCCGCCCGCGGTCCCAGAGCGCGAAGGCGAACATGCCGGAGAGCCGGTCGAGGACCCCGCGTCCCCATTGCTGCCACCCGGCGACGATCACCTCGCCGTCGCCGTGCGTTGCGAAGCGGCGGCCGGCGGCCTCGAGCTCGGCGCGCAGCGCGCGGAAGTTGTAGATCTCGCCGTTGAAGACCAGCGCCACGCTGCCGTCGACGCTCAGGAGCGGCTGCCGGCTGCCCGCGAGGTCGATCACCGACAGCCGACGGTGACCCAGCCCGACCGGGCCGTCGCAGTGGAAGCCGTCGGCGTCGGGCCCGCGATGCGCCAGCGAGGCGGTCATCGCCGGCAGGGCCGCGCGGGCGTCGGGGCGATGCGAGTGGAATCCGGTGATGCCGCACATGGGGGAGCTTCGCGCCGTGCCGGCGTCACCGCCGCGCCGCAGGGGAGGTCGCGATTATAGTCCCGGCGCCGGGCTGGCCCGACAGCAGCGAGCCGTAGAGTTCGAGCAGCCGCGCGCTCATTGCCGCCGGCGTGAGCGCGGCGACCGCGGCCGTCGCGCGCCGCGCGCAGTCGGCCCGCGTGCCCTCGTCCATCAGCTCGCGCATGCCGGCGGCGATGGCGTCGATGTCGGCGGCGGGACAGACGGTCCCGGCGCCGAACTCGCGCACCCGCTCGCCGGCCCCGCAGCGGGTGCTGGTGACCACCGGCAGGCCGCAGGCCAGCGCCTCGAGCACCGCATTCGACAAGGGGTCGTAGAGCGTCGGCAGCACGAACGCGTCGGCCGCGCCGTACCAGGGCTTCGGGTCGACCTGCGGTCCCGCGAAGAGCACGCGGTCCGCGACCCCGAGGCGCGCGGCGAGCGCCGGATAGCGATCCTGGCGCTTGTCGCGGCCGACGACGACGAGGCGCGCGGCGGCGGGCAGTCGCGCC
>DATIUK010000342.1:0-7070 GCA_035466885.1 Casimicrobiaceae bacterium | reverse complement strand
CCACGGCCAGCGCCGCGATCTTCGGCGCCGACAGCCGCTCGTGCAGCAGCAGCGCCGAGAGCAGCGCAACCAGCGCCGGATGCAGGTAGAGGAGCAGCGCGACGAGTCCCGCCGGGGCGAGCGTCAGCGCCGTGAAGAACGTGAACGCCTGCCCGGCGTAGCCGATGGCGCCCATCGCGACGAGCGTCGCCAGCGCGGCACCCCGCGGCCACTGCGCCCCGCGCGCGAGGGAGAGCGCCAGCATGACGACCGCGGCGATCGAGAAGCGCAGCGCCAGCAGCGTCGTCGTGTCGATGCCCGACGCATAGGCGACGCGCGCCATGATCGCCATCGCGCCGAAGCAGAACGCCGAGGCGACGACGGCGAGGATGCCGGCGCGGCGGCGTGCCGCCAGGGCCTCGCCGGCCTGCGCCGCGGTCACCGTTGCACCTTCGTGCCGCGCACTCGTGTGCTCGCGCCCGGGGGAGCACGGCGCGCTGGGCGGCGGACGCGAGAGCGCGCCATCGCCGGCGGCGGGGTCACTGGACGACCTTCGTGCTGCGCACCCCGGTGTTCGCCCTTGGAGCGATCCGGCCGGCTCACGCCGCTCCGCCCGGCGGGGGCCGCTGCGCCGACTTCGGGCGGAACGCCTTGCACACCGCCTCGTCGGTCTCGATGTAGGGGCCACCGATCAAGTCGATGCAGTACGGCACCGCGGCGAAGATCCCGTCCAGCGTTTCCTTGATCGCCTTCGGCTGGCCGGGGAGGTTCAGGATCAGCGACCGGCCGCGCACGACGCCGACCTGCCGCGACAGGATCGCCGTCGGCACGTACTTGAGGCTCACCCTGCGCATCTCCTCGCCAAAACCCGGCAGCAGCTTGTGCGCGACCGCGAGCGTGGCCTCCGGCGTCACGTCGCGCGGCGCCGGCCCGGTGCCGCCGGTGGTCAGCACCAGCGGGCAGCCGACGACGTCGACGAGCTCGATCAGCGTCCGCTCGATCAGCGGCTGCTCGTCCGGGATCAGCCGCGTCTCCATCCGCCACGGGTTGCGCAGCGCCGCGGTGAACCACTCGGCGAGTCCCGGGATGCCCTTGTCCTCGTAGACGCCGGAGGACGCCCGGTCGGAGATGGAAACGAGGCCGATCAGCAGCGGGTCGTAGGTCATGGGGAAATTGGGGTCAGAGCGGTAATCGGTAACCAGGGTCGGAGCCGGTACGGGGCGGCGGGTCGGGGCGGGCGCGGCGATTTCGGGGCCGATCGACCCGCGGGGTCGCGTTCGTCGCGGCGACTCAAGGCGGCGGATCGGACAGCGTCTTCAGCTCGCGAAAGAGCTCGCGGTAGGCGTGCGGCGGCGACGCGCGCTCGCGCTCGGTACGCGCCCTGGCGATCAGCGAGCGGAACCGCGGTCGGTCGAGCGTCGGGTACTCGGCCGCCAGCGCATCGAGCGCGTCGGGCTCGGCGAGCAGGCGATCGCGCCACCGCTCCAGCGCGTGCTGCCGCGCGGCGTCCATCGCCTGACCCTGCGCCCACGCGTCCAGCCGATGCGCGATCGGCGCCGGATCGACGTCCCGCATCAGCTTGCCGATGAACTGCATCTGTCGTTTGCGGCCGCCCCAAGCGGTGATGCCGCGGGCGGCGACGATCGCGTCGACCAGCCGCTCGGGAAGCGCCACTTCGGCTGCGATCTCGGAAAAGCGCTTGGGCTCCAGCGCGACCAGCGCCTCGCCCAGGTCCTGGCGCGCGTGCATCTCGGCCTTGCGCCGGGTCTTCGACGGCGCGTCGGCGAGGGGCTCGGCGTGCTCGGGCCGGCCGCGGTCGTTCGAACGGCGGCGCCCGATGAGCGGAGGTCCGTCGGCAGGAGGCATGGGTGGCGGGGGCAGGGGGGAGCGAATCAGGGTCGCAACGGCGAGCGTTTGCTATGATAGCCCAGAGACCATGCGCGTCGCGGCGCCGGCCGGTCGTTCGCGCCGGAAGCTTCCCGCCGCCGGCGCGCGAGTCCGGTGCGGCCCGCCGTTCGCGCCCCGCCGATCAACTGCCCAGGACCACGATGGCTTCCGACCCCGCTGCCGACCGCCTGCCGTTGCCGACCCGGGAACTCGAGCGCGTGGCCGCCGCGGTGCTGTTGGCTGCGGCGAGGGGCGGCGCCACCGCGGCCGAGACCGACGTGTCGCAGGCGGTGGGACAGAGCGTCACGGTGCGCCGCGCGGAAGTCGAGACCATCGCCTACAACCGGGACAAGAGCATCGGCGTCACCGTCTACCTCGGCCAGCAGCGCGGTCACGCCAGCACCGCCGATTTTTCCGACGACGCGATTCGCGCCACCGTCGACAAGGCGCTGGCGATTGCCCGCTACACCGCGCAGGATCCGGCTTCGGGCCTGGCCGACCCCGCCCGCCTGGCCAAGCGCATTCCCGACCTCGACCTCTACCACCCCTGGGACCTCTCGGTCGACGACGCCATCGCGCTCGGCCGCGAGGCCGAGGCGGCGGCACTGGCGGTCGACCGCCGGCACACCAACACCGAGGGCTCGACGGTCGCCTGCAACGAGGGCGAGTTCGTCTACGCCAACTCGCTCGGCTTCGCCGGCGGCTACAAGAGTTCGCGCCACCACATCGACTGCTCGGTGATCGGCGAGGACGCCGCCGGGATGCAGCGCGACTACTGGTACACGGCGGCGCGCGCGCCGTCCGACCTCCAGCCCGCGGCGACCGTCGGCCGGATCGCCGGGGAGCGCACGGCGCGGCGCCTCAACGGTCGGCAGATCGAGACGACCGAGTGCCCGGTGCTGTTCGAGGCCCCCGAGGCCGGCGACCTGATCGGCTTTTTCGTGGGCGCCGTGTCGGGCGGTTCGCTCTACCGCAAGTCGTCGTTCCTGCAGGATTCGCTGGGGCAGGCGGTGTTCCCGCCGCACCTGTCGATCCGCGAGGAGCCGCACATCCCGCGCGGCCGCGGCAGCACGCCGTTCGACAACGAAGGCGTGGCCACCGTCCCGCGCGACGTGGTGCGCGACGGCGTGGTCGAGGGCTACTTCCTCGGCAGCTATTCGGCGCGCAAGCTCGGGCTC
Organism: Casimicrobiaceae bacterium; assembly: GCA_035466885.1. Taxonomy (GTDB): domain Bacteria; phylum Pseudomonadota; class Gammaproteobacteria; order Burkholderiales; family Casimicrobiaceae; genus CAIWHR01. The sequence goes on along the minus strand of DATIUK010000342.1, from coordinate 4,026 downwards.
GCGACGACCGGCAACGCGGGCGGCAACCACAACCTCGTCGTCTCCCACGGCGCCGACGACCTGCCGGCGCTGCTGCGGCGGATGGGACGCGGGCTCCTCGTCACCGAGCAGCTCGGTCAAGGCGTCAATCCGGTCACCGGCGACTTCTCGCGCGGGGTGGCCGGCTTCTGGGTCGAAGGCGGGGAGCTCGCCTATCCGGTCGAGGAGATCACCATCGCCGGCAATCTCAAGGACATGTACCGCGACATCGTCGCCGTCGGCAGCGACGTCGACCGCCGCGGCTCGCGCCACGTCGGGTCGATCCTGGTCGGCCGGATGATGGTCGCCGGCAAATAGGACGCGCCGCGCCGCCGACACCCATGCTCCAGCCCGCCCTCAACTGGCTGCGAACGCGCAACGACCCGCTGCGCAACGTCGTCAACGCCGAGCAGTGGATCGCGGCGCTGCCGGTCAACGACGTCATGGCGGTGCAGAAGGAGGCGCTCGATCTCGTCGCCGCGTTTCCCGGCGTGCGCACCGAGATCGCGACGCCGCAGGTCGAGGCGCTGCTCAAGGTCGACGCCCGGTTGGAGCAGGTGATCGCGCAGCTCACCGCGCAGTACACGGCGAACTACCAGAAGAGCTCGGCGATCGAGTCCCGGCTCTGGCACGCGGTGTTCGACCTCGTCAAGGCCTTCACCACCGCGTACGGGCTCTGCCTCAAGGCCGGGTACCCCAGCGCCGAGAACAAGCACTGGCGCGCGGTGCTGCCGTGGGTCCTGGTGCGGCTTGCGCACTACAAGGGTCTCGACGGGAGGTACCGGCTGTTCCGCTACGGGCACTGGATACCGGCGCAGTGGCGCGAGTTCCACGAGCTCTACGAGTTCGCGCGGATGCGCGGCTGGCAGCGCGAGCAGCTGGTGTTCGGGGCCGGCGGGTTCGGCCGTCCCGGCGTCTGCGTCGAGCACGTCTACCTGCAGACACTGCTGCTGATGCGCCTCGATTCCGGCAACTTCACCCCCGACCAGGTCGATTGGGTCTCGCGCCAGCTCGAGGACTGGTCGCCTTCGCTGACGCTCGTGCCGCCGCCGGGCACCGGCGCCAATTTCTACGTCGACCTCACCGGCAATCGCGGCCTGCGCCGCCAGGACAAGCCTTCGGCGGGCGGGCGGATCCTGTTCCTCGACACCGGCCCGATCTACAGCCGCGTCGTCGAGCGGATGCGCTGGCTGCCCGAGCAGGACGACGGCGCGGTGCGACCCGGCGAGCTGCCGGTGCGCGAGCAGCGCCTGCTGCTGATGCGCCTCGCGTCGCTGTTCGGGCCGGAGGCCATCGCCCAGACCCCGCGGGCGCCGCGCTTCGCGACCGAGACCGAGGTGCGCGTGGTCACGGGGCTGTCGGCCGTGAGCCGCGCAATCGCCGAGATCGACCGCCTGCCGGACGCCGCACGCACGCCGGGCGTCAGCGCGAGCTTCGACGAGATCACGCAGACGATGAACACCAACGTCAATCCCGAGTCGGTCGCCCGCAAGGTGCGCGGCGGGATGTGGCGGATGGTCGACCGCAGCGAGACCGGCTGCCGGCTCGCCTGCGCCAGCGCCGAGGCGCCGCAGCGGCTGGGCGAGCTCGTCGCCATCCGCGAGAACGAGTCGTGGATCCTCGCCGTCGTGCGCCGGATGCAGCGTCACCAGGTCGACGAAGTCACCGTCGGCGTCGAGATCATCGCCCGGCGGCTGGTGCGGGTGCTGCTGCGCAGCTGGGCGACGCCGACCGATGGCGGGCGCTCCGGCGCCGACCGGCCGTTCTTCGGCGTCTACCTGCCGGCGCATCCGGAAAACCGGCAGGCGTCGCAGCGCAGCCTCATCGGGCCCGACGAGCGCTTCGTCACCGGGACGATGGTCGAGCTCGACACCGGCAACGCCCGGTACCTGATCCGCTTCACCCAGACCATGGAGCGCCAGGCCGGCTGGGCCTGGACCCTCTTCTCGGCGGTGAGGAAGCTGTCGCCGTGAGCCACCCGGCGAGCCGACGTCGTTGCGACGTGACGCATCGGGGGAGCGTGAACGTCGGCACTGCGCCCGTCGCCGGTCGCATCCCCGACCTGCGGTCGGGGCCCCTGCTCCGCGTCGACGGTCGCCCCGCGCGAACGCGCGGGGATCGACGGTCAGGCGAATCGGCGACGGCGGCCGACCACGCCACGGCAACGTGTCCCGCCGCTGGTGCGGAGGCCGCGCCGTGAGCCACCCGGCGAGGGCCGCGCCGTGAGCCCGCCGGGCCGCCCCAAGGGCGAACACCGGAGCGCGCAGCGCGAAGGTTGTCTATCGGGCCAGCAGCGGCGTCGTTTTGTCGCGGGGTCTCTGGCGGCTGTGGCGGCGGCTGGCAGCGCTTCGCTGGCTGCACAGTCACCCGGCAACGTGCGCTGGCGGCTGCGCACGCAATACGGTCGCGGCCACGACCTCGTCGTCGCCTCGCTGGCCCTGCTGGCCGAACGGCTCTCGGCGATGACGGCCGGCCGTTTTCGCCTCGACGTCGAGACGCGCGACGACGGCACGTTGCGCTCGCCGCTCTTCGACGCGGTCCGGGGCGGCGAGTTCGACGCCGTCCACCTCGACGCCTCGACGCTGGTGGAGAACGATCCGCTGTTCGCGTTCCTCGGTGCCATCCCCTATGGAATGACCGCGCGCCAGCACGACGCCTGGTTGCGCCACGGCAACGGCCTCGCGACGCTGCGTCCGGCGCTGCAGCGGCACGGGGTCGTCGTCTTCCCGGCGGGCGGCACGGGCGTGGAGATGGGCGGATGGTATCGCCGCGAGATCAAGGGCACCGCCGACCTCAAGGAACTGAAGGTGCGGTCATTCGGTGTTGGCGCCGGCGTGCTCGCCCGGCTCGGCGTCGCGGTGCAGCGGATGCCGGACGGCGAGGTGCCGGCGGCGCTGCAGGCGGGGCGCCTCGACGGCGCCGTGGGTGCCGGCCCTTACGACGACGAGCGGCAGGGCTGGTACAAGTCCGCGCGGTTCTATTACTACCCGCTGGCGGCGGGAGGCGGCCACCAGTTCGTCGTGCTGGTCCGGGCCGAGGCCTGGGCGGCACTGCCTGCCGACCTGAAGGCGGCGTTCGAAGCGGCATGCACCGATGCGGGGCAGGATGTCGCCGCGCGCTACGGCGCGCAGACGCCGCGGGCCCTGCGGCAACTGCTCGCCAACGGGGTCCAGCTGCGGCCGTTTCCCCCGGAGGTCGCCCGGGCCGGCTACGCCGCGGCCGAGGAGGCGCTGGCCGCGGCAGGCGGCGACCACGAGGGGTTTCGCCAGGTCCACACGGCGTGGCGGGCGTTTCGCGACGACCAGCTGCGCGCATTCGGGCTTGCGGATTCGCGCAATGCCGGGCTCCTCCACAGCTTGGTCGTCGCACCGGGCGCGGCGGCCGCGAAGTGACCCCGCGCCGGTTTCCCGGCCGGCGGCTCCTGCAGTAGCGGTTCCAGCACGCGGGCGCGCCCGCGCCATGCGCGGTGTGCCACGCGCGCGCAAATCCATATAGAATCGAGAGTCTGCAGCGACCCAGCGACCGCCGCGCTCGCATCGGCGATCCGACTCCCTTAGGCACCAGGCTTGCAGCGCGAGCAGCATGTCGGCTGACCCGACACCTACCCCAACCAGGAGGCAATGCATGGAACGTCGTTCATTCCTAACCAAGGCGGCGGCTGGCGTCGCGGCCGGCGCCATCGCGACCCCGGCACTTGCGCAGACAGCTGCGCCGGCGGGGGGCGCGCCCGCGGTCAAGTGGCGCATCACGTCGAGCTTCCCCAAGAGCCTCGACACCATCTACGGTGGCGCTGAAACCCTGGCCAAGCGGGTCAGCGCGATGACCGGCGGCAAATTCCAGATCCAGGTGTTCGCTTCCGGTGAAATTGCCCCGGGCGGCCAGGCGCTGGACGTCGTGCAGAACGGCACCGTCGAGTGCTGCCATACCTGCTCGTACTATTTCGTCGGCAAGGACCGCACCTTCGGTTTCGGCACCTCGGTGCCCTTCGGCATGAACGCGCGGCAACTG
>DATIUK010000341.1:0-16582 GCA_035466885.1 Casimicrobiaceae bacterium | reverse complement strand
CTGCTCGACGACGCGCTGTCCGCCGTCGACACGGGCACCGAGACCCGCATCCTCGAGCACCTGCGCGACGCCCGGCGCGGCCGCTCGGCGATCATCGTCAGCCATCGGTTGTCGGCGGTCGCCGATGCCGACGCCATCATCGTGCTGCAGCAGGGGCGCATCGTCGAGCACGGCTCGCACGCCGAACTCCTCGCGCTGGACCGGTGGTACGCCGCGCAGTGGCGCTACCAGCAACTCGAGGCGGCGCTGGAGGCCGCGCCGTGAGCCACCCGGCGAGGGCCCACGCGCGCCAGCGCGGGGATCGACGGTCAGGCGAATCGGCGCGGGCGGCCGACGACGCCGCCGTTCCCAGATTCGCAAGAGTGCGGAGAGCCGCGCCGTGAGCAGCGAAACGAGCACCTTGGCGGGCGACGAGATTCGCCTGCGCCGTGCCGATCCGGCAGAGCGACGGGAGGCCTTCGCGCTGCTCTGGCGCGCCGCGCGGCCTGACCGCCGCGAGGTTCGCACCGCCACGCTCTGGCTCGCGGTGGCGGGCCTGCTCGAGGCCGCCGGCCCGCTGCTCGGCAAGCAGTTCATCGACGCCTATCTGCTGCCGAGGGCGCTCGACTGGACGATGATGTCGCTGCTCGTCGGCGGCTACCTCGCCACCGGCGCCGCGGCGACAGTCCTGCGCTACGTCCAGCTCGTGCGCCTCGCCGGCCTCGCAACCCGCTCGGTGCTGCGACTGCGGGAGGCAGTCTACGGTCACGTGCTGCGCCTGCCGATGGCGTTCTTCGACCGCGCCATCACCGGCCAGCTGGTGAGCCGGATCACCAACGACACCGAAGCGGTGAAGCGGCTGTACACGCAGGTGCTCTTCGAGGTGCTGGTCGGGCTCACCGTGCTCTTCGGCGTCATCGTCGCCATGCTCTGGCTCGACTGGCGGCTGCTGCTCCTGGTGCTGGTGCTGGTCCCGGCGACGACCGGCATCGTCTGGGGCTACCAGCGCCTCTCGGCCGGGCCGGTGGCTCGCGCGCGGGCGCTGCGCAGCGACATCAACGCCCGCGTCGCCGAGGGCATCGCCGGGATGAGCGTGTTGCAGGCGATGGGCGCGGCGCCGCGCTTCCGGGCCCTCTTCTCCGGCACCAACGAGGCGCACTACGCGGCGCGGATGGGCGAGGTGCGGGCCAACGCGTGGCTGCTGCGCCCGGCTCTCGACTTCCTCAACATCCTGCTGATCGTGATCCTGGTCGCCGCCGTCGGCACCGACCAGGTCGCCGGCGTCGAGGCAGGACTGCTGTACGCCTTCATCGCCTACGTTGCGCGCATCGTCGAGCCCCTGATCCAGATCACGATGCAGTTCTCCTCGCTGCAGCAGTCGGTGATCGCCGCAGCGCGCGTCAACACCTTGCTGCAGGAGTCCGTGCCGCCGGTAGCCCGGCACGACGGTCGCATCAGACGCGGCGCGCTGCGGCTCGCCGACGTGACCTTCGGCTACGACCCCGCGCAGCCGGTGCTGCACGATCTTCGCCTGGACATTCCCGCCGGCGCCTTCATCGGCATCGTCGGCCATACCGGCAGCGGCAAGTCGACGCTGCTCGCACTGCTGCTGCGTTTCTACGCGCCGCAGGCCGGCCGCGTCGACATCGACGGCATGCCGCTGCCGGCGATCGACGATGCCCACTTCCGCGCCGCCGTCGGGCTGGTCCCGCAGGAACCGTTCCTGTTGGCCGCCAGCGCCCGCGAGAACATCGACATGGGGCGCGGCCTGTCCGACGCGGAAGTGATCGCCGCCGCCCGCGCGGCGCGCGCGCACGAGTTCATCGCGGCGCTGGAGGCGGGCTACGCCACGCCATTGGGCGAAGGCGGCGCACGCCTGTCATCCGGGCAGAAGCAGCTGATCGCCGTCGCGCGCGCGCTCGCAGGGAAGCCGAAGATCCTCTTCCTCGACGAGGCGACGTCGCGGATCGACAGCGAGACCGAGCAGCGCGTGCAGGAAGCGCTCGCCGAGCTGCACGGCCGCACGACGGTGATCGCCATCGCGCACCGGCTGTCGACGATCCGCGCCGCCGACCGGATCGTCGTCCTCAACCACGGCCGCATCGCCGAGGAAGGCACCCACGAGGCACTGATGGCGATCCCCGAAGGCATCTACCAGCGTCTCTACCTGCTGCAGCAGATCGGCGAGTGAGCCCGAACGGCCGCCCCGGGGGCGAGCGAAGAAGCGCGTGGGCGCGAGCGCCGTCGTGCCGCCCGACCCGTCGCGCTAGGGATTGCCGAGGTAATCCTTCTTGCCGATCTCGACTCCGTTGTGGCGGAGGATGTTGTAGGCCGTCGTGACGTGGAAGTAGAAATTGGGCAGCGCGCGGCCGAGCAGGAACTGGATGCCCGTGAAGCGCGTTTCCTGCTCGCCGCGCCGGATCACGATCTCGCGATCCTCGCTGCCGTCGAGGCCCTCGGGCCGCATGGTCTCGATGAAGGACATCGTCTTCGCGACCCGGGCCCTGAGTTCGTCGAGCGTCTTCTCGGTGTCCTCGTGCACCGGGATCTCGATCCCGGCAAGGCGTGCGACGGCGCCCTTCGCCGTGTCGCAGGCAATCTGCACCTGCGCCGAGAGCGGGAGCATGTCGGGGAACAACCGGCTCGCGGCGAGCACGGTGCCGTCGAACTTCCGCGCCGCGGCGTGCGCCTGGGCCTTGTCGAGTATCCGCGACAGGTTGCCAAGCATGTTGAGGAAACGCGGGACGCTCGCCTGGTACATGGAGATATTCATCGGTAGGCCCTTTGCGGTCGTGGATTCGAGGCAGCGGCAGGTTGCCGAGCCGGAGGAGTGCACGGCGCGCACGCGCAGCGCCGGCCAGAGCCCCGCTGCCGTGCACGCGGCACGTCGGTCCATGATAACTTACCGGTCGCGCCCCGCCGACTTGGATGGAAATCCAGCGTCGGGGCGACGGGCGCCCACGACCGGGGGGGCCTTGCGCTCGCCTATAATCCGCTCCGCTCCCTGTCCTTTCCACGCCGCCGCACGCCACCATGCCGCCCTCCGCGTCCGCCGCCAGCCCGGCGGCCCCGTTGTCGATCCGCCCCGGTTCGCTCGCCGCGTGGCGCATCGCGATCCGGCCGAAGACGCTGTGGATCGCCACGATTCCGGTCATCGTCGCGACGGCATTCGCCTGGTCGCTCGACGACGCGTTCCATGTCTGGATCGCCGCGATCGCGCTCGCCGCGGCGATCCTGATGCAGGTGATCTCCAACCTGCAGAACGACGTCGGCTACACCCAGCGCGGCGGCGAGACGCGCGGCCACGTCGGGCTGCCGCGGGCCACCGCGAACGGCTGGCTCGCGCCGTCCGCGGTGAAACGCGCCATCGTCGTCGCCGTCGTCGCCGCGCAGCTGATCGCGCTGCCGCTGATGATCAAGGGGGGATGGCCGATCGTCCTCACCAGCGTGTCGTCGACGATCGCCGCGTGGGCGTACATGGGCGGCCGGCACCCGATCGCCTACACGCCGTGGGGCGAAGCGACCGTCTTCGTATTCTTCGGCCTGGTCGCCGTCGTCGGCGCGTACTACGTGCAGGCGGGGTCGATCGCCCCGGCCGTCTGGCTCGTCGCCGCAGCGGTCGGGATGCACGCCGCCGCGGTGCTGCTGGTCAACAACTACCGCGACCGCGCCCACGACGCCGCCACCGGCCGGCGCACGCTCGCGACCGTCATTTCCGCTGCCGCGGCACTGCGCCTTTACGCAGCGCTGCTGTTCGTTCCCTTTGCCCTCGTCGCCGGAATTGCGGCCATGGTCGACAGCCGCTGGTTCCTGCTGCCGCTGGTCGCGCTGCCGCGCGCCGTCGGCCTCGCCCGGGCGCTGCCCGCTGCGCCGGCGGGAGCGGCGCAGAACGAGCTTCTGTTTCGCACCGTGCTGCTCGAGGTCGCGTTCGGGCTGCTGCTGTCGCTGTCGGCGCTGGTGCACCGCCTCGCGTAGGCCGTTCGTCCGCGCCCGGTCAGAACTTCAGCGGCGCCGCGTAGCCGGTGAGTTCGAGATAGCCGCCGCCGCGCACGACGCCGTCCTCGCTCGCGCGCACTGCACCCTCCCAGTAAACCGTTCCGGTCGATGCACGCGCATCGATCTCCTGGTCGTCGAACCAGGGCTCGATCGCGAAGCTGCGCGCGCCGACGCGGATCAGGACGGCGACCGGATACGACGCGCCGGTGCGCGGCGAGCGCCACGTCCGGTGCGGCGTGAACTGCACGGCCGAAGGCGGCAGCACCGTGCGACTGCCGCCGGCGTCGCGCAGCGTCGCCGCCGACCAGACCGGCGCGCCGTCGCGTCCGCGCATCGCGAACGCCATCAGCGCGCCGCCGTCGTCGAGGTTGATCCCGACCCAGTCCCAGCCGACGGCATTGGCGCCCATGATCTCGCTCGACCACTCGTGATCGAGCCACGCGCTCCCCGTCACGTCGACCGACGAAGCGCCGACGCCGATCCGGCCGCTCACCGCGAGCTGCGGAACGCTGTAATAGTGGCTCGCCTGTCCGGGTTCCGGCCCTTTGCGCGAAAAGCCTTCGTCGCCCTGCAGCAGCAGCGGCTGCGTGGGCGTGCAGGTGAGCGCCAGCCGGAACGCCGTCGCGGCGATGTCGACGATGGTGCCGTCGCCGGCGCGCGCCAGCCGCCAGTCGCGGATCCAGACCCGCGTCGTCCCGGTGTCGGCAGCGGCGAGATCGAACACCGCGCGGGCTGCGCGCTGGTCGTGCAGCAACCGGGCGGCCGTCGCATCGGACAGCGCGGCGTGAGCGAAGATGAGCTGCCGCGGCGCGAACCGGCTGGAACCCTCTTCGGCCACGCGCGGCCGGCTGCGGAAGAACGTGACCTGAAAGCCGTACTCGCGCCCGTCGCGCGCGGCGAGCCGGCCGGTGAGATACCACCACTCGGTGCGGAACTCGGGGTGCGCACCGTGGTCCAGCGGGAAGCGCAGCACCGTGTCCGGCGATGGCCGCGCATACGGCGCCGTCGTCCGTGCCGCCGGGGCGACAAGGAGCGCCGGCAGCGCGAGGAAGGCGCGCCGCTTCACGTCGGGCTCCGGGGTCGCGATCGTCGCGTCATCACCAGTCGTCCCGCACCGCGCGCACCGGGTCGCCGCCGGTCGCGCGCCGCCCGGCGAGCACCGCGGTGGCCACCGACAGCGCGAGGACCACGGTCACGAAGGCGGCGAGCGCCGCCCACGGCACCGACAGGTCCATGCCCCAGTGGAACGACTGGCGGTTGACGACGTGGATGAGGATCAGGCTGATCACCGCGCCCAGCGCGAGCCCGACCGCGAGCCCGACCCCGCTGACCAGCGCGCCCTCGACGGCCAGCATGGTCCGGATCTCGCCCCGCGTCATGCCCAGGTGCCGCAGCATGCCGAACTCGCGCCGCCGCGCGAGCACCAGCGCGGCGAACGACGACGACAGGCCGGCGAGGCCGATCACCATCGCGCAGAGCTCCAGCGCGTAGGTGACCGCGAACGTCCGGTCGAAGATGGCGAGCGAGGTGCGACGGATCTCGGCGGCAGTGCCGACGTCCAGGCGCTCCCCGCCGGGCAGCTCGCGCGCGAGGCGCTCGCGCAGGTCGGCGAGCGAGGCGCCGGGCTCGAGCCAGAGCGCGCCGTTGGTCGCGCCGTCGTCGCCGGTCAGCGCGATGTAGCGGGCACGCTCGACGACCAGCGTGCCGCGCGGCCGCGAGTAGTCGCGCCATACGCCGGCGACCGTGAAGCGGTGCGCGCGCCCGGCGAGCGGCACGTCGATCTCGCTGCCCACGGTCACGCCCTGGAGGTCGGCGACCGCCTCGCTCACCCACACCGGCGGCGGCGCGCCGGCGGGAACCGCGCGCGGTCCGGCGACGAACGGCAGGCTCTTCTGCGGCGCGGCGGGGTCGAGCGTGCGCGCGAGCAACGCGACGCGCGGCTGCCCTTCACGCCACGCGATCGCATCCTCGCGCTGGAAGTCGGCGCGGCGCACGCCCGGCAGCGCGGCGATCCGCGCCTGGTCGGCGGACGAGAGCAGCGCGGAATCGCCGACGCTGGCGGCGCGGAAATAGAGGTCGGCCGGCAGGAGCTCCTCGAGCCAGGCGTCGACCGAGTCGCGGAACGACGCGACCATGATCGCCATCGACACCATCAGGGCGACGCTGGCGACGATCGCCGCGAGGCTGACCGTCGCCTGCCCGGGCGCACCGCGCAGTTGCGCCAGCGCGAGGCCCGGCGCCGGCGAGCGCAGCGCCGGAACGGCGGAGAGCAGCAGCCGTGCGCAACGCGGCAGCAGCAGCAGCGTGCCGAACAGGAGCAGCGCGATGGCGCCGTAGCCGAAGAGCGGCAGGCCCGCGACCGGCGGCAGCAGCGTGGCGGCGCCGCCGCCGGCGAGCAGCACGACGCCCGGCCAGGCGGTGGCGACGTGCTCGAAGCCGCGCTCGGCGTCGCCCGCCTTGAGCGCCTGTGCCGGCGGCGTGCGCACGGCCTCGCGCGCCGGCAGCCACGCCCCGGCGATCGCGGCGCCGACGCCCAGGGCGAAGAACGCGGTCGCCGTCGCCCACTCGAAGGAGAGCGCCGGCACGACGCCGCGGAAGTAGCCCGAGCCCAGGTCCGCGCCGGTGAACCGCAACACCACGGTAGCGAGCAGCGTGCCGGCGGCAAGGCCGATCGCACTGCCCACGGCGCCGACCACGGCACCCTCGGTGACGAGGCCGACGACGATCCTGCTGCGGGTCACGCCGAGGACGCGCAGCAGCGCGAGCTCGGCCCGGCGACGCACGATCGACAGCGCCTGAGTCGAGAACACGAGCAGCCCCCCGGTGAACAGCGCCATCAGCGCCAGCACGTTGAGGTTGACGCGGTACGACCGGGTGAGGCCGGCGCTGACCGCCCGGTTGTCGTCGGGCGGCGCGACGACCACGCCCGCGGGCAGCAGGCGCACGATTGCCTCGCGCAGCGTCGCGACGTCGGCACCCGGTGCGGCGCGCAGGTCGATCCGGGTCAGACGGCCCTGGCGACCGAACGCATCCTGCGCAGCGGCGATGTCCATCACCGCATAGCGCTCGCTGCCGGCGGTTCGCAGCAGCCCCGCGACGCGCAGGCGCGCCGTGCCGAGGCCGCTTTGCACCGCGAGCGTATCGCCCGCACCGACCCCGAGCGAGCGAGCCGCCGCCGGCGACAGGAACAGCGCGTCCGGCCGGAAGAGGTCGAACCGGTCGGACGCCTCGGCTACCCACGCCGGGTCGAGCCGCGCGGCCTCGAAGACGTCGACACCGACGATCCGCAATGCGTCGTCGCGCTCCGACAGCGCCGCCTCGACCTCGACCACCGGACTCGCGACGGCCACGTCGGCACGGCGCGCGAGCTGCGGGTAGAGGTCCTCGCCGAAGCCGCTCCGAGGCCCGGTGACCTCGAGGTCGGCGCTGCCGGAGAGCGCCCGCGCGCTGCGGGTGATCTCGCCGATGGCGGCGGCGTTGATGAGCTGCACCGCGTAGCCCAGCGCGACACCCAGCGCGATCGCCCCGATGCCGAGCAGCGCGCGCAGCCGCTGCTCGGCGAACGCGCCGCGGAGGAGCGTCGCGGCGACCCCGATGCGGATCGATCGCGCGGCGACTGCGCTCATGGCGATTCCAGTTCGCGCATGCCTTCGCGCGTCAGCAGCAGCGTCCGGTCGGTGGTCTGCGCGGCGGCCTGCGAGTGGGTGACCAGAATGCCCGCGGCGCCCTGGCCCTTGATGACGGCGCGCAACAGCGCGAGCACGATTGCCGCGCTGTCCGGATCGAGGTTGCCGGTGGGTTCGTCGGCGAGCACCAGCGCCGGGCGATGGATGAGCGCGCGCGCGATCGCGACCCGCTGCAGCTCGCCGCCGGAGAGCTCGCGCGGGCGGCTCGCGACCCGGTCGCCTAGGCCGACCGCGGCGAGCATCGTGCGCACCCGCTCGCCGGCGGCGATCGGCGACTCCCGCTGCAGCGCAAGCGGCAACGCGACGTTCTCGCCGACCGTGAGGTAGGGCAGCACGTGGAACGCCTGGAACACGAAGCCCATTCGCCGGCGGCGCAGCAGCGTCAGCGCGTCGTCGTCGAGCGACGCGAGGTCGACGCCGTCGACCTCGATCGAACCGGCATCGGGCCGGTCGAGGCCGGCGGCGAGGTTCAGCAGCGTCGACTTCCCGACGCCCGACTCGCCGGTGATCGCGACGTAGTCGCCGGCAGCGAGCTCGAGCGAGACGTTGGCGAGGACGGTGCGCGGCGTCGGCCCCGGATAGGTCTTGGCCAGCGAGCGGATGGAGAGCACGCGTCGAGCGTACCGACGCGGGCGGGAGCTGGCAAGCTCGACATCGGCACCATGTCGCTATCCCGCCTGTGGGACAATCGCCGTGCCGCGCGTCTCGCGCGGTCCTTTCTCCTGCGCCCCGCCGCCCATGCTGAGCTACCGCCACGGATTCCACGCCGGCAACCACGCCGACGTGCTGAAGCACCTTACGCTGGTAGGGCTCATCCGCCTGCTGACGCAGAAGGACAAGGCGCTGTGGGTCGTCGACACCCACGCCGGTGCGGGCGCCTACGCGCTCGACTCGAAGTTCGCGGCGAAGCAGCGGGAGTACGCCGACGGCATCGGGCGGCTGTGGAACGCAACCGCCCTCCCCGCAGCCCTCGCCGACTACGTCGCGCAAGTCCGCGCGGCCAACGCCGACGGCAAACTGCGCGTCTATCCCGGCTCGCCGCAGATCGCGTTCGCGCTGCTGCGGCCGCAGGACCGGCTGCGGCTCTTCGAGCTGCACAGCACCGAGCAGAAGGTCCTGGCCGGGCATTTCGCCGGCGCCGGGCGCCGGGTCACCGTGACCCCCGGCGACGGCTTCGCCGGCGTCCGCGCGGTGCTGCCGCCGCCGTCGCGGCGCGGCCTGGTGCTGATCGATCCGTCCTACGAGACCCGGGACGACTACGCGAAAGTCGTCGCGACGGTCACCGACGGCCTGCAGCGCTTCGCCACCGGCTGCTTCGCCGTCTGGTACCCGCAGCTGCAGCGACGCGAGGCGCAGCGCCTGCCGGAGACGCTGACCCGGATGGCCGGCCCCGACTGGCTGCACGCGACGCTCTCCGTCCGCGCCCCGCAGGACGACGGCTTCGGACTGCACGGCAGCGGGATGTTCGTTTTCAATCCGCCGTGGAAGCTCGACGCGGCCCTGAAGAGCGCGCTGCCGGTGCTCGCGCGCCTGCTCGCACAGGACGACACGGCCGGCTGGACCGTGCGCGCGCAGGCGAGCTGACGCGCACGACGAGCGCCTGCCCGACAACCGCCATAACAACGCCCCCCGGAGCCCACGATGCCGTCCGCCGCCGCGTCGCCCGCCCTCGACAGCCTGGTCGCGATCCGCGACCGCCTGCGCGCCTTCGCCGACGAGCGCGACTGGGAGCAGTTCCACGCGCCGAAGAACCTCGCGCTGGCGCTGATCGTCGAGGCGGCCGAGGTCGTCGAGCACTTCCAGTGGCAGGACGCCGAGCGCGACCCGGCGTTCCCGGCGGAGAAGAAGGCAGCGATCGGCGCCGAGCTCGCCGACGTGCTGTTCTATCTCGTCCGGCTCGCCGACCGGCTCGACATCGACCTGCCCGCCGCGGCGGCCGCCAAGCTCGCGCGCAACGCCGCCAGGTACCCCGCCGACCTCGTCCGCGGCAGCTCGCGCAAGTACGACGAGTACGGCCGCTGACGAGCGCGCCGCGTGCCCTTGGCACCCACGAGAATACGCGCCGCCGTGGCCGAGCGGCCTCCGCTTCGCCGTTGCCAATCGGACGGCAGCGACGAACCCGGATGGCCCCGCGACCTGCTCGCTCGTTCGCTGCCGCCAACGTTGCGGCGTCGCGGGGCATCGCCCCTGCCGGTTCCGCCACGCTCGGCCACTGCCCGGTGACGCGAGCCGCCTCGCGGATCAACGCTCATGAGCCAGCGGTCTCTCCCCAGGTGGGTGCTGGTCGGCGATGGCAGCCTGCTCGCGGCCTGCGGCGAGGTGCTGCTCTCGCTCGGACACGAGATCGCCTGCATCTTCACCGGCGCCGCGGGTATCGAGCGCTGGGCTCAGGAGCGCGGCATCGAGACGCGTTCGCACGCAGCCCTCGCGTTTGAATTGCCTGCACGGAGCTTCGATCACCTCGCGTGCATCGTTCACCTCGCGCTCGTTCCGAACCAGGCGCTCGCGTGTGTCCCTGGCGTCGCGCTCAACTTCCACGACGGACCGCTTCCGCGGTACGCGGGACTGAACGCCACGAGCTGGGCGATCCTCAAGGGCGAGCGCACCCACGGGGTGACGTGGCACGTGATGACCGAGCAGCCGGACCAAGGCCGAATCCTCGAACAGCGCGTCTTCCCGCTCGCCCCGCATGAGACTGCCCATTCCCTCAACGAGCGATGCTTCGCGGCCGGCCTCGAGTCGTTCGGCGTGCTCGCGCGTCGGCTGGCCGCCGGCGATGATTCGAGCCGCGAGCAGGATCCCGCCGAGCGCAGCTATTTCGGCCGCAACGCGCGCCCGGCCGCCGCCGCGGCCATCGACTGGCATGCGCCGGCCGCGGCGATCTCGGCGCTGGTGCGGGCGCTCGACTTCGGGCCACACCGCAATCCGCTGTGCCTGCCCAAGCTGCTCCTGGGCGACGAACTCATCGGCGTCACGCAAGTGGAGGCCACGAGCGACAGCTCCGGGCTCGCCCCGGGCACCGTCGTCGCGGCGACGGCGCGGGGAATGAGGATCGCGACCGGCACGACCGACATCGTGCTGTCACGCCTGTGCCGGCTGGATGGCAGTCCGCGCGCGCTGCAGGACGTCGTTCATCGCAATGGGCTCGTGGCTGGTTCCCGTTTGCCGCCGCTCGGCGCCACGCTGCGCGCACGCCTTGGCGACGCCGCGCGGGATGCCGCCGCAGGCGAGCAGCACTGGAGCCGTGCGCTCGCCTCGCCGATCCTTCCCGACCTCGACTTCCCCCCTCTCGATCCAGCTGGCTGCCCGATCTGCGGCAGCGAGGTGCTACGCGCCGACGAGCTGCGCGTCGTCGGAGGCGTTGACGCGGTGATCACCGCCATTGCCGTGTACGTCTCGCGCCGCTCGGGTCAAAGCGAGTTCGACGTCGCCTGGCGCGACGCCGCAAGCGCCGAGCTTGCGCAGGCGACCGCTGGCGCCGTGCTGTCCTGCACCATGCTGCGCGCCCGCCTCGATCGTGGCGCGCCGTTCGTCTCGGCGATGGCGGCAATCGCCGCTGCGAAGGCGTCGATGCGCGAGCGCGGCCCGATTGCGGCCGACCTGTGGGGTCGCGATCCGGAGCTCGCGAAGGCCAATCCAGGAGGCGGCCTCGCGGCGGCAACGGTTGCGATCGGCCTGGACGCCGAACCACCACCGGCGCGCTTGCGTTTGGCAGTCTCCAGCGTCGGCGCGGCGTGCCGGCTCGTCGGCGGCACGAGCGGCGGAGACATCGCCGCAGAGCTTGCCGCCGTGATCGCGACCGCGCTCGACACGCCGGGGCATCTGGCCATCGGCCGATTCCCCCTCGTCTCCCCAGACGAGCGGGACCGACTGCTCGCGGCCGGTCGCGGGCCCACGCGGGCCGTGCCCGAGGCGTTGCTCCCGCAGCTGTTCTCGGATCGTGCGCGAAGCCGTCCCGGGATGACGGCACTTGTCTTCCGGGAACAGGCGACGAGCTTCGGCGACCTCGACCTGCGCACGAACCGCCTCGCTCGCCGTCTGCGCGCGCTGGGAGCGGGACCGGGGAGCCGCATCGGCGTCCTGCTGAACCGGTCATTGGCGATGGTCGAGGCCGTCCTCGCAGTCCTCAAGGCGGGGGCTGCCTACGTGCCGCTGGATGCAGCGTATCCCGAGGCGCGCCTGCGCTTCATGGCCGAGGATGCGCAGCTCACGCTCATCCTGTCGGAGCGAGCGCTCGCGGCAATCGTGCCCGGACGAGCACCGGTCCTCCTGCTCGACGGCGAGGGCGAGCATCTCGACGGATGGTCCGCCGAGGCTCTGGCGCAGGACGCCGGACCCGGCGACCTCGCTTACCTGATCTATACCAGCGGGTCCACCGGCGAACCCAAAGGCGTGATGGTCGAGCACCGCAACCTTTCGAACTTCGTCGTCGCGATGGACGAGCACCTGGACTCGATCCAGGGACCGACATTCCTCGCGCTCACCAGCCTCTCCTTCGACATCTCGGTCGTCGAGCTGCTGTACACGCTCGCGCGAGGTTACACGATCGTCCTGCACCGCGACTCGCTCCACGAGGACTTCGTCGCTGCCCGGCCGCAGGGACTGCGACCTCCCGCCGGCGACGATGAGTGCGCGGTCGGTGCGGCATCCGAAAGCGCTCGGGCTGCGGACGAGACAGCCGGTGCCGGGGCGATCGCAGCGCTCATCGAGCGCCACGGCGTGACGCACCTGCAGTGCACGCCGACGTTGGCGCGCCTGCTGCTTCAGGACCGCGAATCTCGCCGCGCGCTCGGGCGACTGCACCAGCTCCTCGTCGGCGGCGAGGCGCTGCCGGAGCAGCTTGCACGCGCCCTGTCTGCGGTCGTGCGCGGCAGCGTCGCCAACGTCTACGGCCCCACCGAGACGACGGTCTGGTCGACGATCGCCAGGCTCGGCGCACAAACGAGCCCGGTCACCATCGGCTTTCCACTGGCGAACACGACGCTCTACGTGCAGGACCACGATGGGCAGCTTGCGCCGATCGGGCTCGCCGGCGAACTCCTGATCGGGGGCAACGGCGTCGCACGCGGCTACTGGAAGCGTCCGGAACTGACCGCAGTGCGCTTCGTGCCGAACCCGTTCGGACCCGGGAGGATCTACCGTTCCGGGGACCGGGTGAGGCGGCAGCGCGACGGATCGCTGGTCTTCCTGGGCCGGATCGATCGGCAGGTGAAGATCCGCGGCCATCGCGTCGAACCGGGCGAGATCGAAGCGCGTCTCAACGAGCATCCGGGCGTGGGACAGGCCGCGGTCGTCGTCCTCGGCAACGACGAACACCCCGAGCTCGTCGCGAACGTGGTGCCCTCGGATCCGCCTCCGACCGAGGCGCAACTGCGGGCGCACCTGCGCTCGTTCCTGCCCGAGCCGCTGATGCCGCGCCGCATTCACATTCGCCCCGTGCTGCCGCTGATGCCGAGCGGCAAGGTCGACTACGCGGCGCTCCGCACGACAGCCAGCGATGCCGGTGCGTACGTTGAGCCGCGGCCTCCGCGCGGCGCACCAAGGCGACCGCTCGAGGAAGCGATCGCAGCGATCTGGTGCGACGTGCTGCAGCGCGAAGACGTCGACATCGACTCGCACTTCGCCGACCTGGGGGGCGACTCCCTGGCGCTGGTCCGGGTTCTCGGACGGCTCCAGAGACGCCCGGGGACAGACGCAACTCTGGTCGACCTGTTCCGGCACCCGACCATTCGCGCGATTGCCCGTTTCCTGGAGGAAGGCGCACGAGGCAGCAGTGCACACGCGGCGAGCGAGAGCCGCAATGGACCGCCACGTCCGGCATCGCGATGAGGCAACAACGGTCGCCGCCCGTCGCGCCCCGGCGTCAGAAGGTCATGTCGATGGTCTCGTCGGCATCGGAGACGCTCATCTCGCTGTCCTTCGGGACTTCCGGGAACTTGTATTCCGGAGCCTTGGCTCCTTTGAGCGGATCGTCGGCCGCGCTCACGTACTTGATCTCCAGCGGGCCCTCGCCGTGGATCTCGACGACCGTCTCGTCCTTCGTGTACAGGAACTGCGACGTCGATGCCGGCAGGTGGTAGAAGTCCCCCGGCCGGATCGAGAATGCCTTCTTCTTGTCGAAGGTCTGCGTGTTCGCCGCGAACAGCGTGCCCGACAGCACAGTCACGTCCTGTGCCTTCGCGTACGAGTGAAACGGGATCTTGTACTTCGCCGGGAACTGCAGTCGGATGACGTACGGCCCGGTCCCGGCCGGATTCCCCTGCAGCAGCACGGCCCTCGCACCAGCGGGAAGGCCGGGTGGCGCCGCACCCCACTTGATGTTCTTCGCCCGCACGAGCGACTGTGCACCCGACGTGGTGGCAGACGGCGCGGCAGGCTCGTCGCGACGCCCGCAGGCCGCGATCGACGCGGCGATGGTGATGCCCATGCAAATGAGCGCAACCCGCCGCGAAGCCGGGGCGCAAATTACACCGGGGTACTTGGACATGAAGCGTTCTCCGTTCTTGTGATGTTGCGGTGTGC
Organism: Casimicrobiaceae bacterium; assembly: GCA_035466885.1. Taxonomy (GTDB): domain Bacteria; phylum Pseudomonadota; class Gammaproteobacteria; order Burkholderiales; family Casimicrobiaceae; genus CAIWHR01. The sequence continues at coordinate 2,399 of DATIUK010000341.1, read as the reverse complement.
GTCGAGCAAACGCCGAGGTGCCCGACCTCGCGAGACTCCGGCCCCCTCCTCGATCCTCCTCGGGCCGGCCACACCGCGCTAGTGCACATGGATGTCCGAGACGACGAGCCACGGGCACCGAGCGGGGCGGCCGCCAAGGGTACACCGTGAGCAGCCCGGCCGGATAGATCGGGGGGCCATCCGTTGGCTGGCTTCACGGCGGCCGCGTCGGACCCTCGGCCGGCGAGCGTTGACGGGGTCCAAAAGGCGGGCGTAGGCTCGCCGCTCCCCCACCCGCCCTGCTGGCAACCCTGCCCAGCACCGATGACCGTCCCCACCTGGCTTCTCTTCGCCGGCCCCGCGCTGATCTGGGCGAGCACCTGGCACGTCATCCTCTACCAGCTCGGCACGGTGCCCGCGCTCAATTCGGTGGCATGGCGCTTTTCGCTGGCTGCCCTGCTGCTCGGCCTGCTCGCGACCAGTCAGGGCCATTCGCTGCGCCTGCCGCTGCGCACGCACGGCCTGCTGCTCGTCACCGGCATCGTCCAGTACGGCATCAACTACTGGGCCGTGTACGAAGCCGAGCGCCACATCCCGTCGGGCCTGGTGGCGGTGCTGTTCGCGCTGATGGTGTTCGGGAACACGCTGGGCGGCTGGTGGGCGTTCGGCCAGCGCGTGACCAGCGGCTTCCTCCTTGCCGCGCTCTGCGGCGTGTTCGGCGTGGCGCTCGTGTTCTGGCCGGAGATCGGCGCCGCCGGTGCGCGGCCGCAGGCGACGCTGGGCCTCGCGCTGGGCTTGGCGGCGGTGTCGGCCGCGTGCACCGGCAACGTGCTGACGCTGCGCCTCACCCGCCAGGGCACGGCGCTCCTGCCGGTGCTGACCTGGAGTATGGGCTACGGCGCGGCGTTCCTGCTGGCACTCGCCCAGGTGACCGGCGTGGGCTGGCAGTTCGACTTCCGTTGGCCCTACGTGCTGTCGTGGCTCTACCTCACCGTGTTCGGCACGGTGATCGCGTTCTCGCTCTACTTCAGGCTTGCGCAGCGCGAGGGTCCCGCCCGCGCCGCGCTGACCGGCATCGTCATCCCGGTGATCGCACTGGGCCTGTCGGCACTGTTCGAAGGCTGGCGGGCGACGCCGATGGCGGTCGCCGGCATGCTGCTGTGCGTGGGCAGCGTCTGGCTCGCGCAGCGGCAGGCGCGCTGAGGCCTGGCCCGGCGGATTGATCGCCCCGGAGCAAGCACCTCGCCGACGCGGTCGCCGCCGCGAAACGCCGAGCGCCGGCGCCGCGTCAGCCGGCGAGTTCCAGCATCAGCGTGTTGACGCGACGCACGAACGCCGCGGGGTCGTCGAGGTGCCCGCCCTCCGCGAGCAGCGCCTGGTCGAGCAGCAGCAGCGCCCACTCGCCGAGCCGCTCGTCGGACTCCGTCGTCAGGCGCTGGACCAGCGCGTGGTGCGGATTGACCTCGAGGGTCGGCACCACGGTCGGCGCCTTCTGCCCGACGGACTTCAGCAGCCGCTCGAGGTTGCCCGAGACGTCGCCTTCGCCGACGACGAGGCAGGCCGGCGAGTCGGTCAGGCGAAAAGTGACGCGCACTTCCTTGACCTTTTCGCCCAGCGCCTTCGCAAGGCGCTCGACCAGGGGCTGCATCTCCCCGGCTTCCTTGTCCTGCTGCGCCTTTTCCTCGCTGTCGGCCAGCGCGCCGAGGTCGAGCGCGCCGCGGGCGACCGAGGTGAGCGGCTTGCCCTCGAACTCGGAGAGGCCCGAGGCCACCCACTCGTCGATGCGGTCGGACAGGAGCAGCACTTCGATGCCCTTCTTGCGGAAGATCTCGAGGTGCGGGCTGTTCGCCGCCGCCGCGTGCGACTCGGCCGTGACGTAGTAGATCGCCGCCTGGCCTTCCTTCATCCGCGCGGCGTAGTCGGCGAGGGACACCTCCTGCGCGTCGCCGCTGCCTGCGGTCGAGGCGAAGCGCAGCAGCTTCGCGAGCTTGTCGCCGGCCGCAGGGTCCTCGGCGAAGCCTTCCTTCAGCACCCGGCCGAAGGTCGTCCAGAACGTCGCGTACTTTTCCTTCTCGTTCGCAGCCAGGTCCTCGAGCAGCGAGAGCACGCGCTTGACGCAGCCGCTGCGGATCGCCTCGACGTCGCGCGACTCCTGCAGGATCTCGCGCGACACGTTGAGCGGCAGGTCGTTGGAGTCGACGACACCGCGGACGAAGCGCAGGTAGCCGGGGAGCAGCTGCTCGGCGTCGTCCATGATGAACACCCGCCGCACGTAGAGCTTGAGCCCCCGCCGGTGGTCCCGGTCGAAGAGGTCGAACGGCGCCCGCGACGGCACGTAGAGCAGCTGCGTGTACTCGGTGCGGCCCTCGACCCGCGCGTGCGCCCAGGCGAGCGGCGGCTCGTTGTCGTGCGCGACGTGC